>NZ_BAAJYT010000251.1:0-5087 GCF_057541515.1 Acidovorax sp. KNOB132 | reverse complement strand
CCGGCCTGCGCGTGCTGCTGGCCGACGGCGGCGGCGATCGGGCCTTTCGCATCGGCGAGGGCCTGCCGCCACCCGTGCGCAGCCTGCTGGGGGAGCTTGGCGTACTCGACCGCGTGCTGGCGGACGGCCACCGCCCCAGCTACGGCACCCTCGCCTATTGGGGCGGACTGGCCGGCCACGCCAACGACACCCTGCGCCAGCTGCATGGCAATGGCTTGCAGCTGGACCGCGTGCGCTTCGACGCCACGCTGCGGGCCGCCGCCAGCGAGGCGGGCTGCACGGTCGCGCTTTCCACCCACCTGCAGTGCGACGATGCGCAGGGCGCCGATCCCGCCAGCAGCACCGGCACCGCCTCGGAAGACCCGCAGGAGGCATCCGGCCCGCTGCACCGGCTGCAGCTGCGCCGCGCGGGCGAATCCCTGTCGCACGTGACGGCGCACTGGCTGATCGACGCCAGCGGCCGCATGGCCACCCAAGCCTGCCGGCTGGGCGCGCGCCGCCGCCACTACGACCGGCTGCTGGCCTTCTACCAGCGCCTGCGCACCGACAGCCATACCGATCTGGACGGCCGCACCTGGGTGGAGGCGGTCGAAGACGGATGGTGGTACAGCGTGCTGCTGCCCAGCGGCGAGCGCGTGGTGGCCTTCCTGGGCGATGCCGACCTGCTGGACCGCCGCACCCTGCTGGACGACGATGGCCTGTGGCAGCACCTGCAGCACACCACCCACCTGGGCGCGCTGTGCGCCGAGCACGGCTATCGCCCCCACGGCGCGGTGCAGGGCGCCAATGCCTGCAGCGCCGAACTCGACCGCGCGGCCGGCGAGCGCTGGCTGGCGGTGGGCGACGCCGCCCTCGCCTTCGACCCGCTGTCGTCCAAGGGCATCGGCAACGCGCTCTACACCGGCATGCGCGCGGCACAGGCGGTGCTGGCGCACGGGGGCGGGCGACCTGCAGGCGCCGCAGCGCTATGCCGACCACCTGCGGGACATCCACCGGGTGTACCGCAAGCAGCTGCAGGGCTTCTACGCGATGGAAACGCGCTGGCCCGGTTCCGCCTTCTGGGCGCGCCGGCAGGCGGGCCACCCTGTCGCGCAGGGGGCAGTGCCGGGCACGCCGGGCGGCAAAGCGGTGGCTACACTGCCTTGGCCGCCCGCGCAGCCGACGACCACCGGCCGCGAGAACCCATCCAACGGAATCCCGCCACCGCCCTGGTGAAAATTGCGCAGGCAGCTATCGGAAACATAGCGCCATCGGAGGCTTCATGCGCGTGCAAGGCAAATCCATCATCGTCACCGGCGCCGGCAACGGCATCGGCGAAGGCATCGCCAAGCGGCTCGCGGCCGAGGGCGGCCGGGTCATCGTCAACGACATCCAGGCCACCGGGGGCCAGCGCGTGGCGGCCGAGATCCGCGCCGCGGGCGGCACGGCGGACTTCTTCGCCGCCGACGTCACCCGCTCTGCGGACATGAAAGCCCTGGTGGACGAGGCCGTGCGCCTGCATGGCCGGCTCGACGTGGTCGTGAACAACGCCGGCTGGACGCACCGCAACCGCCCCATGCTGGAAGTGAGCGAGGAAGAGTTCGACAAGGTGTATGCCATCAACGTCAAAAGCCTCTACCTCTCGGCCATCCACGCCGTGCCGGCCATGCGCGCCAACCCGGGCACGGCGGGCGGCAGCTTCATCAACATCGCCTCCACCGCCGGCCTGCGGCCCCGCCCGGGCCTCACCTGGTACAACGGGTCGAAGGGCGCGGTCATCACGACCAGCAAGTCGATGGCGGCCGAACTGGGCCCCGACAACATCCGCGTGAACTGCATCAACCCCGTGTTCAACCCCGACACGGGCCTGGCCGCCGAGTTCGCCGGCGGGCCGGTGGACGACGCGCGCCGCGCCCAATTTCTCGCCTCGATTCCGCTGGGGCGTTTTTCCACCGCGCTCGACGTGGCCAACGCGGCGCTGTACCTGGCCAGCGACGAAGCGGCCTTCGTGAGCGGCGTGTGCATCGAGGTGGATGGCGCCCGCTGCGTCTGATCGCTGCCGGCCGACAGCGGCGCGGCCCATTGCGCCGATAACCCTACCGCACCCCATGCGGCAAAATCGGCCCATGGCTGAACGTGTCATCCCCCTGGTGGACCAGCGCATCGCTGCGCTGCGCCCCGCCGTGCCGCAGGGCCTGGCCGGGATTCCATCGGGATGGCTGGCCGACACGCTCGGTCGCCCGCTGCGGGACCTGCGCATCAGCGTGACCGACCGCTGCAACTTCCGCTGCGCGTACTGCATGCCCAAGGAGGTGTTCGACAAGGACTACCCCTATCTGCCGCACAGCGCGCTGCTCAGCTTCGAGGAAATCACCCGCCTGGCCCGCAGCTTCATCGACCACGGCGTGCGCAAGATCCGCCTCACCGGCGGCGAGCCGCTGCTGCGCAAGCACCTCGAAAACCTCGTCGGCATGCTGGCGCAGCTGCGCATGCCGGACGGCACGGCGCCCGACCTCACGCTGACCACCAACGGCTCGCTGCTCGCGCGCAAGGCCCAGGCGCTCAAGGACGCCGGGCTGAACCGCCTCACGGTGAGCCTGGACAGCCTGCAGGACGCGGTGTTCCGGCACATGAACGATGTGGACTTTCCGGTGGCCGAGGTGCTGGCCGGCATCGACGCGGCACAGGCCGCGGGGTTCGCGCGCATCAAGGTCAACATGGTGGTCAAGCGCGGCACCAACGACCACGAGATCGTGCCCATGGCGCGGCACTTTCGCGGAACGGGCGTGACGCTGCGCTTCATCGAATACATGGACGTGGGCGCCACCAACGGCTGGCGCATGGACGAGGTGCTGCCATCCGCCGACGTGATCGAGCGGCTGCAGGCCCACCTGCCCCTGGTGCCCCTGCCCGAACAGGCTCCCGGGGAAACCGCGCGCCGCTGGGGCTACGCCGATGCCACCGGGCGCCACGACCCGGCGCTGGGCGAGGTGGGCGTGATCGGCAGCGTCACGCAAGCGTTTTGCGGCGACTGCAACCGCGCCCGCCTGTCGATGGAAGGCAGTCTCTACCTGTGCCTGTTCGCCACCCAGGGCTGGGACCTGCGCAGCCTGCTGCGCGGCGGTGCCACCGATGCCGACATCGCCGCCGCCATCGCCGGCATCTGGAATGGCCGCAGCGACCGCTATTCGGAGCTGCGCAGCAGCCTGCCTGCGGACACCGGCCAGGGCGCGCGGCGGGTGGAAATGAGCTACATCGGCGGCTGACGCATGGATGACGCCACCCGCATCACCGGGCTGGTGCTGGCCGGCGGCCAGGGCACGCGCATGGGCGGGCAGGACAAGGGACTGCAGCCCTTCCAGGGCGTTCGCTGGCGCTGCATGCACTGCAGCGGCTGCAGTCCCAGGTCGGCCCGCGGCTGGTCAGCGCCAACCGCCACCTTGACCGCTACGCCACCTTCGGCGTCCCGGTCGTGACCGATGCCGAGGCCGGCCACGCCGGGCCCCTGGCGGGATTTCTGGCCGGCCTGTCGCGCTGCGACACCCCGTGGCTGCTCACCGTGCCCTGCGACACGCCGCTGTTTCCGCCCGATCTGGCCCGGCGCCTGATGGCGGCGGCCTGGGCCATGGACACGGCGGGCGGGCCTGTGGATCTGGCCATCGCCGCCGCGCCGCAATCCGATGGGCTGGCCGCCGATGCCCCCCCACGCGGGCGAACCGGGCGCCGCGCCCCTGCGCACGCAGCCGGTGTTCTGCCTCCTGCGGGCCTCGCTGCGGGAGTCGCTCGCGCAATTCATGGTGGGCGGCGGCCGCAAGATCGGCGCCTGGATCGCCCAGCACCCGTGCGCCGTGGCCGCCTTCGACCAGCCCGGCGACGACCCGCTCGGCTTTTGCAACGCCAACACCCTGGCCGAACTGCACGCGCTCGAACGCGCGCTCGCCCCATGACCCCTGACCCCTTCCGGATCGACGTGCTCGGCACCACGCACCTGCACGCCTACAAGGCCCTGCGCGACGAGGCGCTGCGCTGCGCGCCCGAGGCCTTCACCTCCGACCACGCCAGCGCGGTGCTGCGCCCGGCCCAGTCGTATGCCGAGCGCTTCGGCGCGCCCGCCACGGGCACCTTTTTCCTCGGGGCGTTCGCCGCGGACGGCCAGTTGCTCGGCAGCATCGGCTGCGAGCGCGAGGCCCGCCTGCAGCAGCGCCACTGCGCCAGCGTGGTGGGCATGATGGTGGCGCCGCGCGCGCAGCGCGGCGGCGTCGGGCGCGCGCTGGTGCAGGCCTGCGTGCAGCTCGCCGAACAGGTGGCCGGGCTGGAACAGCTGGTGCTGACGGTCACCGCCGCCAACACCCACGTCGTGCGCCTGTACGAGCGCGCGGGCTTTCGCGCCTGGGGCCTGCTGCCGCGCGCGGTGGTCATCCAGGGCATCGGGCACGACAAGCTGCACATGGTGCGGTGGCTGCCGGCCTCCCCTCTTTTTTCTGCCGCATGAAGACCCTTGCACAGATCGCCGCCGGCCTGCCCGGCTACGACGCCCACGCCCTGGGTGCCGAGGCCGTCACCGCCTTCCTCGAACAACTGGTGCAGCCGGTGGCCGGCACCGAAACCGTGGCGCTGTCCGCGGCGCTCGACCGGGTGCTGGCCTGCGACCTCGTCTCGCCCATCAGCGTGCCGCCGCACGACAACTCGGCCATGGACGGCTATGCATTCGACGGTTCGGCATTGCGCGCCGGCCAGCCGCTGTCGCTGCAGGTGGCCGGCACCGCCCTGGCCGGCCGGCCCTGGACGGGCCATGCCGCACCCGGGGAATGCGTTCGCATCATGACCGGCGCCGTCATGCCGCCAGGGCTGGACACGGTGGTGCCGCAAGAGCTGGCCACCATGCAGGGCGGCACCGTGCACCTCGCGGCCGACGCGGTGCGGCCCGGCGACCACCGGCGCCGCGCGGGCGAAGACCTGGTGCAGGGCGGCGTGGCGCTGGCCCGTGGCGAGCGGCTCACCCCCCGCCGCGCTCGGCCTGGTGGCCAGCCTGGGCCTGCCCACCGTCACCGTGTTGCGCCGCCTGCGCGTGGCGTGCTTTTCGACCGGCGACGAGTTGCTGGGACCTG
>NZ_BAAJYT010000250.1:0-5126 GCF_057541515.1 Acidovorax sp. KNOB132 | reverse complement strand
CGGCCGCGCGCAGGTCGCGCAGCGCATCGGCCAGGCGGTGGCGGCGCGCGTCGCGCACCGCCTTGAGCCGCCACCAGACGTGCTGCATGGCCTCGTCGGCCTGCTCCACCAGCCGGCCCTCGGCACGCACCGCGAAATCGAAGCGCGGGGCTTCCAGCACGCCGTGGTTGGGGTCGTGCAGGTCGTCCAGCACGTTGATGCCGCCGCAAAACAGCACGCAGCCGTCCACCACGCACAGCTTGCGGTGCAGCCGGCGCCAGCGGTGCGGCAGCAGCAGGCCCAGCGTGCCGACCGGCGAATACACCTGCATCTGCACGCCCGCGGCCTGGAAGCG
Source organism: Acidovorax sp. KNOB132 (assembly GCF_057541515.1). Taxonomy (NCBI): domain Bacteria; kingdom Pseudomonadati; phylum Pseudomonadota; class Betaproteobacteria; order Burkholderiales; family Comamonadaceae; genus Acidovorax; species Acidovorax sp. KNOB132. The sequence continues at coordinate 4,792 of NZ_BAAJYT010000250.1, read as the reverse complement.
CTCGGGCCACGGGCCGGGCAGCGAGCCGGTGCCCACGCCGTCCACCACCAGGTGCACGCGCACGCCGCGTTCGGCCGCGCGCACCAGCGCCTCGGCAATGGCGGCGCCGGTGCCGGTGCAGTCGAAGATGTAGGTCTCGAACTGGATGTCGGACGTGGCGGTGTCCATGTCGGCCACGAGGGCCGCGAACAGCTCCTCGGACCCCTGCAGCAAGCGGACGCGGTGGTCCGCGCCGAGCACGGCGGCATGCGACATGGCTCAAAGCCCCCCCGCGGCTCACAGGCGGAACTCGGCGATGAGCGGCAGGTGGTCCGACATGCGCCACCAGATGCGCCCGCGCGGCACGTGCAGGCCGAGCGGCGTGAGCCCGCGCACGTACACGTGGTCGAGCTGCACCATGGGCAGGCGCGCCGGGTAGGTGAAGGTGCGGGGCGCCTCCTCGTACTCGTACAGCCCGCATGCCGCCAGCGCGCGCTTGACCTGCAGGCCCCAGTCGTTGAAATCGCCGGCCACCACCAGCGGCTCGTCCGGCGGCACCTCGCGGGCGATGAAACGCTGCAACTGCGCCACCTGGCGCACGCGGCTGCCGGGGATCAGGCCCAGGTGCACCACGATGGCATGCACACGGCGGCCGTGGATCTCGACCTCGACATGCAGCAGGCCGCGCTGCTCGAAGCGGTGGTCGGAGATGTCCTCGTGCCGGTGCCCGATCACCGGCCAACGCGACAGCAGCGCATTGCCGTGCTCGCCATGGCGGGTGACGGCGTTGGTGCGGTACACCGCCTCGTAGCCCTCGGGCGCCAGGAACTCGGCCTGGGGCATGTCGGGCCAGCGCTGGAAGTACTGCTGCTCGCGGCGGTGCATCTTGCGCACCTCCTGCAGGCAGACGATGTCGGCGTCGAGCTGCTCGACGGCATGGCCCAGGTTGTGGATCTCCAGGCGGCGGGCTGGGCCCAGGCCCTGTACTCCCTTGTGGATGTTGTAGGTGGCAACGCGCAGGATGTCGGAGGGGTCCATGGCGCGATTGTGTCGCAGGCGCGCGTCGTTCCGGTGTCAGCCTGCGGGAAGGGGCTTTTTTCCACCCTCGGGCCCGCGCCGCGCGGCCTACACTGTGCTCTTTGCTCAACGGGACGCGCGCCGCACCGCCATGGCCACCGCCAAAGAACCAGACTCCACGGAATCCCAGGCGCTGGTGATCGACAGCAACGCGACCTCGCGCAGCATCCTGGTGGCGCAGCTGCGCGAGTACGGCATCCACCGCGTGGTGCAGTGCAGCAGGGTGCAGGACGCGCGCAGCCGGCTGGAGCACACCGTGTTCGACTACGTGCTGTGCGAGCAGTATTTCGCCGAATCCGGGCAGTCCGGCCAGACGCTGCTGGACGACCTGCGGCGCGCCCAGATGCTGCCGTTTTCCACCGTGTTCTTCATGGTCACCGCCGAGGCCTCCTACGCCGCGGTGGCCGAGGCGGCCGAATCCGCGCTGGACGGCTACCTGCTCAAGCCGTTCACGCCCAGCGCGCTGTTCGAGCGGCTGGGCCTGGCGCGCCTGCGCAAGACCCACCTGCGCCCGATCTTCGATGCCATCGGGCGGGAAGACTTCGAGGCCGCCGCGCAGCTGTGCGTGGAGCGCTTCGAGGCGCGCAAGCCCTACTGGCTGTATGCCGCGCGCATCGGCACCGAACTGCTGCTGCGCCTGGCGCGGCACGACGAGGCCCGCACCCTGTTCGAGGCGGTGATCGAGGCGCGCGCCCTGCCCTGGGCCAAACTGGGGGTGGCGCGGGCGCAGATCGAGTCCGGCCAGGCGCCGCGGGCCATCACCACCTTGCAGGGCCTGATCGGGGAGGACGCCTCGTTCGCCGACGCGTATGACGTGCTGGGGCGCGCGCAAGTCGAGATGGGCCATTTCGAGGACGCCATGGCCACCTACCGCACGGCCAGCGGCCTCACGCCGGACTCGGTGGTGCGGCTGCAAAAGCTCGGCATGATGGCCCACTACATGGGCGACCGCGAAACGGCGGCCAAGGCCCTGTCGCGCGCCGCGGTGCTGGGCATCGACTCCAAGCTGTTCGACTACCAGTCGCTGGTGCTGCTGGCCTTCGCGCACTTCGCGGGCAACGACCGCAAGGGCCTGGAGCGCTGCATGGCCGACTTCGTGCGCATCCTGGAGCGCCATGGCGACAGCCGCCGCGTGCAGCGCTTCAGCGAAATCGTGGCGGCGCTGCAGCAGATCCAGCAGCGCCAGTTCGCCCAGGCCGTGGCGGGGGTGCGCTCCATGGCGCGCGAGATCGGCATCGGCGATTTCGACTACGAAGCCGCCTGCAACCTGAGCAGCCTGCTGGCCGTGCTGGCGGCCACCTCGATCGACCTGCAGGAGGGACCGGCGTGGGTCACCGCCATCGGCATGCGCTACGCCAACACGCGCGGCCTGTGCGAGCTGATGGCCAATGCCTGCCTGGTCCACCCCGACTACTCGGACATCGTGCGCGGCTGCCTGCCCCAGATCAACAAGGCCGCCGAGAACGCGGTGGCGCTCAGCCTGTCGGGCGATCCCGGCGGCGCGGTGGCGCAGTTGCTCGAAGCGGCCGGCACCACGCTCAACACCAAGCTGCTGGACCTGGCGCAGCAGATGCTGACCCGGCACGCCGCCCGCATCGACGACGCTGCCGCGCGGCAAGCGGCCATCGATGCCCTGCGCTCGCGCTGCGGCCCAACCACGCCGCGCGCCGTGCTGGGCCAGGCCACCGAAAGAAAGCCGGGCGAGCTGGTGCTGCGCACGTCCAGCGCCGCCAGCACGCCCGCCGCCACGCCCGCCTCGCCTTCGTCACCCGCCTCGCCACTGCCCGAACCGGCCGATCTCGCTGCGGTGCTGCGCCTGCGGCCGATGTAGCGCTGGCCAGGAGGCCGCGGTCAGGCGGGCGGCGTGAACCGGGGCAGCATCAGGCACGCCTCGGCATTGGAGGGCGAAAAGCAGGCCAGCGCCGCATCGCGCCAAGGCAGCCAGCGCCACGCCACATGCTCGCGCGGGCTCAGCACCACCGGCGTGCCCTGGGGCACGCACAGGCCAAACAGCCGCTCGCGGTTGCGCACCACGCCCGGCGCGTAGCGATGCAGCCACTGCGGCCAGATGTCGTAGACGTTTTCCAGCGCCCAGTCGGTCAGCACGCAGCCGGGGGCGCGGGCATCGATGCCGGTTTCCTCGCGCACTTCGCGCACCGCCGCCTCCTCGAAGGGCTCCTCGGGCCAGTCCTTGCTGCCGGTGACCGACTGCCAGTGGTCGCCACCGCCCGCCCGGTGGATCAGCAACACATCCAGCGCCGGGGTGTGGACCACCACCAGCACCGACTCGGGGATCTTGAACGCGCCCGGCAACGGGATCAGGCCGCCGCGGCGAGCAAGGACTGCAGGTCCTGCCGGGGCGCGTCCGCCAGCGCACCGGCCGCGCACTGCTGCAGCCACTGCGGCGAGATGCGGCAGAGCATGGCCCGGCCGGCCGGCTCGCCCGCGGTGCGACCGGCACCACGGCATCGATCAAGGGCGCCGCTCCGGCGACCGCTCCCACGCCCACCGGCTGCAGCGTGCGGCGGTCCAGTTCGAGGATGGCGCCGAGCGCATCCACCCGCAGCGCGAACTCCTGCAGGCGCCCGTCGTCCAGGGTCGCGCGCACCACCACGATCTGGCGGTTGGGGTCGCCCTCGCGCGGGGCCGGCGCATGCGCCTGGCCTGCCGGCGCGGCGATCACGCTGCGCAGGTCCACCACCGGGCACACGCGGTGGCCGATCTGCGCCAGGCCGAGGAACGGCGCGCGCAGGCCACCCGCGTGCAGCACGGTCACGTCGGGTGCGGCCTCCACCACCGAGGCGGCCTCCAGCCCGAACCACTGCGCGCCCATGCGAAACGATGCCAGTTGCAAACCCTGCGCGGCCTCGATGCGCGCGCCGGGCAATGTCGCCAGCGCGGGCGCCAGCGCCGCGGCGGCCTGGTGCTCGCACACGTGGCGCAGCACCGCGCAGCCCAGGCCGTGGTCGTAGCCGTCCTGCGCGCGGAACTCGCGGTAGCCCTGGCCCCGCGCGAACCCCGTGGCGTACAGGTGGCGGCCCAGGACCGCCATGCGGGGCTCGGTGCGGCCGGCCGTCCAGGCGGGCAGCGCCGCCTGCGCCTCGCTGCCCGTGGCACAGACCACCGCGCCCTGCGCATCGACGAACGCCAGGACGTCGCGCCCGCCCGCACCCACCGCGCAGTCGGCCAGGATGGACGACAGCTGCTCGGCCGCATCCCAGACGATCGCAATGCCGCCCAGCAGCGGTCCCGGGGTGCCGCGGCCGTTGCCCTCGCCGCGTGCTTCGCCCCGCACCGCTGCGGCATAGACGAAGGTCGGGCCCTGGCCGTAGAACCGGCTCGGCGCGTAGCGGCTCACCACGTAACCCTGGCTGCCCTGCAGGCGCAGGCAGCGGCCGACCCATTCCTCGTCCAGTGACGTGCCCACCTGCCGCGCCTGGCCGGGCTGGGAGACGGCCACCACGCGGCCCTCGCGGTCGAACAGCACCAGGCAGGCGTACACGGTGTAGAGCCGGTTGATGCCCTGCAGCACCGCGGTGGCCTGTTCGCAGCCCGGCGTGCCGGCCTCCAGGGTGCGGGCGAATTGCGGCGTCAACGCCCACCAGCGGCAGTCGTTGGCCCGCTCGTACAGGTTGCGGTCCAGGATCTGCATCGCCAGCGACGCGCGGCCCCGGGCATCGCTCAGCAGCGAACGCATGACCACGCCGTACAGGTCCTGCAGGGCGCTGGCGAAGGC
>NZ_BAAJYT010000249.1:0-5203 GCF_057541515.1 Acidovorax sp. KNOB132 | reverse complement strand
CGTCTTTCCCTCCGCCCCCGGCCGGCGGCGCCGTGTTCGGCGGCAGCACGCCGGCGCCGGCCACCGCGGCCTCCGAGCCGGCCAGCGACGCCAAGTGATCGCGCGCTGACCGCGCCCCTCCTGCCGCCTCCCCCGGCGCACGCCGCGGGGAGCGCTTAACATCCACCGCTTCGCGGCCGTTCGGCCGATCCCTGCAGAGGCGGATGTTTCGATGAAGGCATGTATCTATGGCGCGGGCGCCATCGGCGGCTGGCTCGCCGTGGCGCTGGCGCGAGCAGGCGGCGATGTATCCATGGTGGCGCGCGGCGCCACGCGGCAGGCCCTCGATGCGCAGGGCCTGCGCCTCGTTCAACCCGATGGTTCCGTGCACGCCACGCCGGTGCGCGCGCACGATGATCCGGCCGCCCTGGGCGTGCAGGACCTGGTGGTGCTGGCCGTCAAGGCCCCCGCCCTGCCCGACGTGTCCGCCCGCATCGCGCCGCTGATCGGCCCCCACACGCTGGTGCTCACGGCCATGAACGGCGTGCCGTGGTGGTTCCTCGACGGCTGCGGCGGCCCCGCACAAGGCCAGGCGCTGCAGTCCGTAGACCCTTCTGGCGCCATGGCGCGTGCCGTGCCGGCCGGCCAGGTGATCGGCGGCGTGGTCCACACCAGTTGCTCGCTCGATGCGCCCGGGGTGGTGCGCCACCACTTCGGCAACCGGCTCATCCTGGGCGAGCCCGCCGGCGCGCCCACGCCGCGGCTGCAGGCACTGGCCGACACGCTGCGGCGCGGCGGCATCGAGGCCGAAGTGTCCTCCCGCATCCAGCAGGACGTGTGGTTCAAGCTCTGGGGCAACCTGACGGTCAACCCCATCAGCGCGCTCACCGGTGCCACCACCGACCGCATCCTCGACGACGACCTGGTGCGCACCTTCATCTCCGACGTGATGCGCGAGGCCAAGGCCATCGGCGAACGGCTGGGCCTGCCGATCGACCAGCAGCCCGAAGACCGCCACGCCGTCACCCGCAAGCTGGGGGCGTTCAAGACCTCGATGCTGCAGGACGTGGAGGCCGGCAAGCCGCTGGAGATCGACGCCCTGGTGGGCGCGGTGCACGAGCTGGGCCGCCTCACCGCCGTGCCCACGCCGCACACCGACGCCCTGCTGGGCCTGGTGCGGCTGATGGCGCGGGTGCGTGGCCTGCACTGACGTGCAAAGGCAAGCACATCAAAAACCATAGCAAGACGCCCTAGTACCCATTGCCTTCCCGTGGTTTTTGACTTGAAACCACGAGGCCGCAGGCGGCGGCCGTTCCTTTTCCCATCGCCAACCCACTGGAGCCCCCATGGCCTCGCTGACCCTCTACTACGCCCCCGGCACCTGCGCGCAGGCCGTTCGCATCGCGCTGAACGAAGCCGGCGCCGATCACGCGCTGGAGCGCATGGACTTCAAGGCGCAGCAGCAGCGCACGCCCGAGTACCTGGCCATCAACCCCAAGGGCCGCGTGCCGGCCCTGGTCACCGAGCAGGGCGTGCTGACCGAGACGCCCGCGCTGCTGGCCTATGTGGCCCAGCGGTTCCCTGACGCGCGGCTGGCGCCCACCGATCCCCACGGGTTCGCGCGGATGCAGGAGTTCAACAGCTACCTCGCCTCCACCGTGCACGTGGCCCATGCCCACCGGCCCCGCGCCAACCGCTGGGCCGACGAGCCCGAGGCCATCGCCGCGATGCAGCGCAAGGTCGGCGCCAACATGACCGAATGCTTCGCGCTGATCGAGCAGCAGCTGCAGGGGCCGTGGGTGCTGGGCGACGCCTATTCGGTGAGCGACGGCTACCTGTTCACCATCGGTGGATGGCTGCAAAGCGATGGCGTGGACATCGCCCGGTTCCCCAAGGTGCATGCGCACGCGCAGCGCGTGGCGGCGCGGCCGGCGGTGCAGCGGTCGTTGGATTGATGTCCTGCGGGGGGGGCGGGTGCCGCGCGAGGCGGCGCCCCTCGAGAAAAAGACCCGGGGCCGGGCGGCCCGCGGGGCGGTTCGTGAAGGCCGGGCGCGATGACCGGCAACGATATGGCCTGGCGGCTCAGTTGACCTTCAGCAGGCGCCAGTCGATGCGGTTGTCCGCGCGGTGGATGATCTCCACCTTCTGCGAGGCCGCCCAGGGGATCACCTGGTTGTACAGCGGGATGTGCGAGATGAGCTGGTGGTCCTGCACCAGCGCCTGCTCGATCAGGCTGTTGCGCGTGGCGGCGTCGGTTTCCTTCTTGATGCGCTCGATCAGCGCGTCCTGCTGCGGGTCGCTGAAGCGGCCCAGGTTGAAGTTGCCGTCGCCGCCGGCACCGGGCGAGCGGATCAGCGACTGCAGCGAATAGAACGCGTCGAACGTCGGCACGCCCCAGCCCAGCAGGTAGATGCTGGCCTCGTTGCGCTGGATCATCGGGAAGTACGTGGCGAACGGCAGCGAGCGCAGCCTGGCTTTCACGCCCACCTTGGCCCACTGGGCGGTGATGGCCTGGCACAGCTGCTCGTCGTTGATGTAGCGGCCCGCGCTGCAGGCGAAGTCCACGTCGAAGCCCTGCGGGTAGCCGGCCTCGGCCAGCAGCTTCTGCGCGGCGGCCGGGTCGTAGGGCCAGCGCACGTCGGCCTTCGGGGTCCAGCCGTTCACCTGCCGCGCGATGATCGCGCCGGTGGGCTGGGCCAGGCCGCGCAGCACCACGCGCTGGATGGCGTTGATGTCGATGGCCTGGTAGAGCGCCTTGCGCACGCGCACGTCCTTGAGCGGGTTCTTGCCCTTCACGCTGGAGTTCTGCAGCTCGTCGCGGAACTGGTCCAGGCCCAGGAAGATGGTGCGGTTCTCGGCGCCGTCCAGCACCTTCAGCTGCGGCTGCTGGCGGATGCGGGGCACGTCCTGCAGGCTGGGGTCGAGCACGAAGTCCACCTCGCCCGACAGCAGCGCCGCCGTGCGCGTGGCATCGGACTTGATGGGCGTGTAGACCACGTCGGTCACGTTGCCGCCGAATTGGCCCTTGCCCCACCAGTGGGGATTGGCCGCCAGCACCAGGCGCTGGTCGGGCGCCCAGGACTTGAACACGAACGGGCCCGTGCCCAGCGTGTTGCGGTGGGTGTAGGGCTCGTCGCTGGTCTTGATGTCCTTCGGCGCCGTGGCGTTGTTCTTCTCGGCCCAGGGCTTGCTCATGATGCGCAGCTCGGTCAGCTGGTTGACCAGAACCGGGTTGGGCACCTCGGAGAAGATGTCCACGGTGTTCGCGTCCACCACCTCCACCCGATCGATGCCCTGCGTGTACACCGCGTAGTTGGAGGTCTTGGCCTTGGCGCGCTCCAGCGAGAACTTCACGTCGTCGGCCGTGAGGGCGGAGCCGTCGCTGAACTTCACGCCCTGGCGCAGCGTGATGCGCAGCTGCGTGGGGCTGACCCGCTTCCAGGCGGTGGCCAGCTGCGGCTCGGGCTTGAAGGTCTTGCTGTTGTATTCGACCAGCGTTTCGTACACGGCCGAATGCAGGGCGTTGTTCACGCCCACGTTCTGCGCATGGATGTCCCAGGAGGACACGTCGGCCGAGCGGGCGAAGCGGAAGGTGGCGGCCTGCGCGGCCAGCGGCGTGGCCACGGTGAAGGCGGCAGCGGCCAGGGTGGCCGCGAGGGAAAGCGAAAAACGCATGGTGCAAAGGCCCTGAAGCAACGAAGAGTGCGGCCACTATGCCCGCGGCCCTCCGCGTGGCGAACGACTTTGTGGTTCTAACGTTATGCAGGCCCCGCGGCCGGGTAAATTCAGGGGCCCGTCGCGTTGCCTTCCACCCCTCACACAGGCCATCCCCCATGGGCTCCATCGATCCGCAGGAAAGCACCCCGCAGCTGCTCAACCGGCTGCGCATGCGGCAGGTCGCTCTGATGCTGGCCATCGCCGAGCACCGCACGCTGCGCGCGGCTGCGGGCGCGCTGGGCCTGAGCCAGCCGGCCGCGACCAAGATGCTCCACGAACTGGAGGCCGCCCTCGGCCAGCCGCTGTTCGACCGGGTGGGCCGCGGCCTGCGGCTGAACGCCGCGGGCGAGCGGGTGACCGGCTACTTTCGCAGCATCCGCGGCAGCATGGAAGCACTGAACCGCGAACTCAGCGAGATGCGGCTGGGCAGCGCGGGCAAGCTGTCGGTCGGCAGCATCATGGCGGCCTCGCCGGGTCGGCTGACCGACGCGCTGCTCGGGCTGAAGGCGGTGTTCCCGCTGCTGGCGCTGGAGATCGCCGTGGACACGAGCGACCGGCTGCTGGCGCAGCTGCGCGAGGGCGTGCTCGAAGTGGTCGTGGGCCGGCGTTCCGGCGATTCGGGCCGGGACTGCACCTTCCAGCCCATCGACGGCGAAGGCCTGGCGGTGGTGGTGCGCAACGGCCATCCCCTGGCGGGCAAGGCGCGCGTGGGCTTCGCGGCGCTGCTCGATTTTCCGTGGGTGCTGCAGCCGGCCGGCAGCCCCATGCGCGACCTGATCGCGCAGGAGTTCAAGGACCACGGCGCGGCGCTGCCGCAGGGGCTGATCGAGACCGGCTCCATCCTCACCACCATCAACCTGGTGCGGCGCTCCGAACTGATCGGGGTGATCCCGGAGGCCGTGGCGCAGCGCGATGCAGAGCACGGCCTGCTGCACGTGCTGCCCTACCGCTTCCAGCACACGCTGGAGGCCTACGGCAGCCTGGTGCGGGCCGACCGGCCGCTGAGCCCGCCGGCCCAGGCGTTCCTGCGGCTGCTGCACGCGCCGAAGTAGAACCCGGCCCCCGCGGGCTTCAGCGCGCGCGCAGCAGGCGCACGGCTTCGGGCAGGGAGTTGGCCTGCGGCACGAAGCGGTCGATGGCCGCGCCCAGCACCACCGCGCACAGCAGTGCGCCGAGCAGCGGCTTCCAGGTCAGCCGCACCGCGGCCGAGAGCCAGCCGGCCCGCTCCACGCCCATCGCGGCGCGCGCGGTGGCGTACGAGAACGCCAGTTCCACCGCCACGGCCAGCAGCACATCGAAGCCGAAGTACAGCAGCGCGAGCGCCCCCGCACCCAGCACGATGGCCGCGCCGATGAGGAAGATGGCCACCACGGGCACGATCACCACCGCGCCCTCGTCCGCACCGCTGGCGGCCTCCAGCGCCCCACCGGCCACGTCGCCCAAGCCCTCGCCCAGGCCCTCGCCCAGGCCGCTCCCCACGCCCTCGCCGAAATCGCCGCTCGCCCCG
>NZ_BAAJYT010000248.1:0-5279 GCF_057541515.1 Acidovorax sp. KNOB132 | reverse complement strand
TGGACGGCGGCGGCGATCTGGGCGCCTGGGCCGAGGCACGCGCCGACGTGCGCGCCGCCATCGCCCGCGTGCAGTCCGCGCAGGCGGCGCTGGACAACGCCAGCGCCCTGCGCAAGTCCGACTGGACGGTGGGGGCCTCGGTGGACCACTACCCCGGCACCTCCAACCGCCTGCTGGAAGTGCGCGTGCAGATCCCGCTGCAATGGGGCTACCAGTTCCAGGGCGAGATCGGCCGCGCCCAGGCCGAGCTGACCCGCGCGCAGGACGCACTGGACAACACGCGCCGCCTGGCCCTTTTGGACCTGCAGCACCTGCAGCAGGCCGCGCTGAGCGCCGCGCGCCGCGCCGCCAGCTACGACGAAGGCGTGCTGCCGCGCGCCCGCCAGGTGGCGCAGAGCGCCGAGCTGGCGTACCGCAAGGGCGCCATGCCGCTGACCGACCTGCTGGACGCCCAGCGCACCCTGCGGGCCACGGCGCTGGAGGCGCTCTCGGCCCGTGCCGACTATGCCAAGGCCCAGGGCGCCTGGCTGCTGCGCACGCAGCCGCAAACCCTGCTGGGCAGCCTGCCCTGAACGCCCCCGCCCCAAGTCCAGCCACGCCAATCCATGCCCCGCCGTTCCCCTTCCACCTCTCGTATCGCGAAGTCCACCATGGTGCACCCTGCCCTCTCCCTCCCGCGCCTGACCACCTGCGGCCTGCTCGTCCTCGCCCTGGGCGGCGGCGCGCTGCTGCAAGGCTGCAGCAAGGCCGCCGAACCCGCCGCGGCGCCGGAAGCCGCACCCCCCATCGCCCAGTCGGGGCAGCTGCGCTTTCCGCCCGGCCATCCGCAGCTGGCGCTGCTGACCGTGGCCCCCGCGCGCGCCAGCAAGGACATCGCCGTGGACCTGCCCGCACGCCTGGTGTGGAACGAAGAACGCACCCAGCGCGTGTACCCCGCGTTCGCCGGCCGCGTCACGGCCATCCGCGCCGACCTGGGCCAGTCGGTCAAGGCGGGCGCGCCGCTGGCGCTGCTGGCCTCGCCCGACTTCGGCCAGGCCCAGGCGGACACGGCCAAGGCCCGCGCCGACCAGTCGTTCGCCCAGCAGGGCCTGCGCCGCCAGCGGGAACTGTTCGAAGCCGGCATCGTGGCGCGCAAGGACCTGGAGCAGGCCGAGGCCGACGCCGCGCGCGCCCAGGCCGAAGTGGCCCGCGCCGCCGCGCGCACCAGTCTCTACGGCGGCGGCAACGCCGTGAACCAGCAGCTCGCGCTCACGGCCGGCATGGCGGGCGTGGTGGTGGAGCGCAACCTCAATCCTGGCCAGGAGGTGCGGCCGGACCAGTCCGGCCCCGGCAACCCGGCGCTGTTCGTGGTGACCGACCCCGCCTCGCTGTGGGTGCAGATCGACGCGCGCGAGGGCGACCTGGCCTCGCTGCGCCCCGGCGACAGCTTCACGCTGCAGGTACCCGCCTACCCCGAGGCCACCTTCACCGGCCGCGTGACCGCCGCGGCCGACGCGATCGACCCCGGCACGCGCACGCTCAAGGTGCGCGGCGTGGTGCCCAATGCCGACCGGCGCCTGAAGGCCGAGATGCTGGCCACCGTGCACGTGCAGGAAAGCCGCGAGAGTGGGGTCGTCGTCCCCGCCGCCGCCGTCACCTTGAACGGCACGCAGCACACCGTGTACGTGCAGCGCGAGCCCGGCGTGTTCGAGCCGCGCAAGGTGGTGCTGGGCTACGAAGGCCCGCGCGAGGTGGTCGTCTCCCGCGGGCTGGAAGCCGGCGAGAAGGTGGTGGCCGAGAACGTGCTGCTGCTGGCCCGCCAGTTCCAGGCCGCCGAGGAAGACGCGCCCGCACCGGTACCCGGCGCGCCCGCCAGCCCGGCGGGCGGCAAGGCGGAAGGGACGGCCAAGCCATGAGGCGCCTCATCCACTACGCGCTGCACCAGCCGCTGTTCATCGTGCTGGGCACGGTGCTGTTCGCCCTGGCGGGATTCATCTCGTTCAAGAACCTGTCCGTCGAGGCCTTTCCCGACGTGACGGACACCCAGGTGACGGTGATCGCCCTGTACCCGGGCCGCGCGCCCGAGGAAGTCGAAAAGCAGGTCACCCTGCCCATCGAGACGGCCCTGGCGGGCCTGCCCAATTCGATCCGCGTGTTCTCGCATACGCAGTTCGGCCTCTCGTTCAGCGTGGTCACATACGACGACGCGGCCAACACGAACATCGTGCGCCAGCAGGTGGCCGAGCGGCTGTCCAGCATCGACCTGCCGCCCGGCGTGCAGGCCGAGATCGCGCCCAACGCCACGCCGGTGGGCGAGATCATGCGCTACCGCCTCAAGGGCGACGGCCTGTCGACCACCGACATCCGCACCGTGGAGGACTGGACGGTGGAGCGCGCGCTGCGCCAGGTGCCCGGCGTGGCCGACGTCGTGGCCATGGGCGGCTCGATCAAGCAGTACGAGGTGCAGCCCGACATGGACCGGCTGCGCGCGTACAAGGTCACGTTCCAGAACCTGCTGGACGCGCTGGGCCGGGGCAACGCCAACGCCGGCGGCAGCTACGTGGCGCAGGGCGCGCAGCAGTACACCATCCGCGGGCTGGGCCTGCTGCGCTCGGCCGACGACATCGGCCGCATCGTGGTGGCCTCGCGCAACGGCACGCCCGTGCTGATCCGCGACATCGGCCAGGTCAAGATCGGCGCCGTGCCGCGCCTGGGCGTGGTCGGCCAGGACCTGGACGACGACGTGGTCACCGGCATCGTCGTGATGCGCAAGGGCGAGAACCCGAGCGTGGTGCTCAAGGGCGTGAAGGACCGCATCGCCGAACTGAACGCGCGCGGCCTGCCGCCGGGCGTGCAGATCGTGCCGTTCTACGACCGCACCTGGCTCATGGACAAGACGCTCACCACCGTGTTCCACAACCTCGTGGAAGGCGCGCTGCTGGTGGCGCTGGTGCTGTACATCTTCCTGTCCAACCTGCGCGCCAGCCTGGCCGTGGTGGTGGTCATTCCGCTGGCCCTGCTCTCGACCTTCATGGGCCTCAAGATCATGGGCGTGCCGGCCAACCTGCTGAGCCTGGGCGCCATGGACTTCGGCATCATCGTGGACGGCGCGGTGATCGTGATCGAGAACATCATGCACCGCCTGGCCGAGCGCGGCGAGGACATGGACGACCGCGACCGGCGCGACACCATCATCGAGGCCGCCGGCGAAGTGGGCCGGCCCACGCTGTTTTCGATGCTCATCATCATCGCGGCGCACATCCCCATCTTCGCGCTGCAGCGCCACGAAGGCCGCATCTTCCAGCCCATGGCGCTGTCGGTCTCGGCCGCGCTCGTCGGCTCGCTGATCTTCTCGCTCACCCTGGTGCCGCTGCTGGCCTACTGGATGCTGCGCAGGAAGCTGCCGCACGGCGACAACCGCGTGGTCACCTTCGCCAAGCGCGCCTACGCCCCGGTGCTGGACTGGGCCCTGGCCCGCCGCCGCACGGTGGTGGTGATCGCGCTGGCCGTGTTCGGCCTGGCGCTGGTGGCCGCCTCGCGCCTGGGCTCGGAGTTCCTGCCCGAGCTGGACGAGGGCACCACCTGGGTCAACTTCACCCTCTCGCCCAACGTCTCCACCGACGAGGCGGCGCGCGTGCTGCGCATGGCCCGCAAGGCCCTGCTGAGCGTGCCCGAGGTGCGCACCACGGTCTCCAAGGCCGGCCAGCCCGAGGACGGCACCGACCCCAAGACCATCTCCATGGCCGAGATCTTCGTGGACGTGAAGCCCGAGGACCAATGGCGCCCCGGCATGACGCGCGAGAAGATCACCGAGGAGATGGGCCGCGCGCTGTCGGCCATCCCCGGCATCGACCCCGCGTTCTCGCAGCCCATCCGCGACAACGTGCTGGAGTCGATCTCGCAGATCAAGGGCCAGATCGTCATCAAGCTCGCGGGCGACGACCTGGTGGAGATGAAGCGCATCACCGACGAGATCGCACGCGAGATCAAGCAGGTGCAGGGCGTGGCCCGCGCCGAGATCGACCGCGACGGCCAGGTGCCGCAGCTGCTGCTGGACATCGACCGCGACCGCGCCGCGCGCTACGGTCTGAACGTGGGCGACATCCAGGACGTGATCGAGGCCGCCCTCGCCGGCAAGGCCGCCACCAGCCTGTGGGAGGGCGAGCGCAAGTTCGCCGTGGCCGTGCGCCTGCCCAAGGACGAACGCGTGATCTCCAACCTGCCGCGCACCCCCATCGCCACGCCCGACGGCGGCTACGTGCAACTGGGCGACGTGGTGCACATCCGCGAGGGCACGGGCGCCATGAACATCGCCCGCGAGGCCGGGCGCCGCACCACGGCCATCGGCATCTTCATCGCGGGCCGCGACATGGGCTCGGTGGTGGCCGACATGAAGGCCCGCGTGGAAAAGAACGTCAAGATCCCGTCCAACTACCAAGTCAACTGGTCGGGCGAGTTCGAGAACCAGGAGCGCGCGATGAAGCGCCTGTCGGTGGTGGTGCCCATCTCGCTGCTGCTGATCTTCGTGCTGCTGTTCGACGCCTTCAAGTCGTTCAAGATGGCCTCGCTGATCCTCATCAACGTGCCGCTGGCGCTCATCGGCGGGTTCATCGCGCTGTGGGTGTTCGGCATCCCGCTGTCGGTGTCGGCGGCCATCGGCTTCATCGCGCTGTCGGGCCAGGCGGTGCTCAACGGGGTGGTGATGCTGTCGGTGTTCCAGCAGCTGCAGTCGGGCGGCATGGCCGTGGTCGATGCCGTGCGCCAGGGCTCCATGCAGCGCCTGCGCACCGTGCTGATGACCGCCATGCTCGCCATGCTGGGCCTCCTGCCCATGGCCCTGTCGCACGAGATCGGCTCGGAAACGCAGCGGCCCCTGGCCATCGTGGTGATCGGCGGGCTGGTGACGGCGACGCTGCTGACGCTGGTGGTGCTGCCGGCGCTGTATGTGGCGTGGTTCGGGCCGCGCAAGGGCCGTGCCGATGAACCCTCGCCCGGCGGCGAGCCCCCCAGGGCGTTGACCTGAGAGCCCCCGGCCGCGCCGGCACGGCGCTGGCCGGGGAGGCTGGGGAACAGGAGGGGCCGGGAGGACCGGCCCTCCCGCCGGGTCAACCCCCGGTGAGCTGCGGCCGCACCAGGCCGCTGGAGGCAGGCAGGCCCTGCAGCGCCGCATCAGCGTGCACCGAGGCGTAGGCCTGCCCGTCGGCCAGATGGAACTGCTGCACCACCTGCGACAGGCGCGCGGCCTGCTCGCGCAGCGATTCGGCGGCGGCGGCGGATTGCTCCACCAGCGCGGCGTTCTG
>NZ_BAAJYT010000247.1:0-5289 GCF_057541515.1 Acidovorax sp. KNOB132 | reverse complement strand
CGACGGTGCTGGTGCCGGCCCCGGCCGATGCCCCGCCGGCCGCGCGGCTGCGCGAGGCCGGCGCGGTGATCGTGGCCAAGACCACCATGCCCGACTACGGCATGCTGTCGTCCGGGCTGTCGAGCTTCCATGCGCTGGCGCGCAACCCCTGGGACCGCTCCAAGGGGCCCGGGCGGGCTCCAGCGCCGGCGGCGGTGCGGCCGCGGCGGCGGGCTACGGGCCGCTGCACATCGGCACCGACATCGGCGGCTCGCTGCGCCTCCCGGCCAGCTGGTGCGGCATCTTCAGTTTGAAGCCCAGCCTGGGCCGCATTCCCATCGATCCGCCCTACACCGGCCGCGCCGCCGGCCCGATGACGCGCACCGTGGCCGACGCCGCGCTGATGATGCAGGTGCTGAGCCAGCCGGATGGGCGCGACAGCATGGGACTGCCGTTCCAGCCCATCGCCTGGGGCGATGCCGCGCGCGGGACCGAGCGGCTGCGCGGGCTGCGCCTGGGGCTGCTGCTGGATGCCGGCTGCGGCCTGCCGGTGGACCCCGAGGTGCGCGCCGCCGTCGAGCAGGCCGCGCGCTGGTTCGAGGCGGCCGGTGCCCGGGTGGAGCCCATGGCGCCCTTCATGACGCCGGGCATGCTCGATGGCATGGACCATTTCTGGCGCATGCGCTCCTACACCGACCTGCAGACCCTGCCCGAGGAGCGGCGCGCCCGCGTGCTGCCCTACATCCGTGCCTGGGCCGACAGCGCCGCGGGCCTGTCGGGCATCGAAGTGTTCCACGCCAGCCAGCAGTTCCACGCGACGCGCGTGGCCACGGTGCAGGCCTGCAGCGCGTTCGACTACGTGCTCTCGCCCGTCGCGCCCATGCCCGCCTTCGCGGCCGAGCTGCCCTCGCCCACCGACGACCCGCTGCGCCCGCTGGAGCACATCGGCTTCACCGTGCCGTTCAACATGTCCGAGCAGCCCGCCGCCTCGGTGAACTGCGGGTACACGGCGGCGGGCCTGCCGATCGGGCTTCAGATCGCCGGGCCCCGCTTCGACGACCTGGGCGTGCTGCAGGTCGCCCATGCCTTCGAGCAGATCCGCGGGCCGCAACGCCCCTGGCCCCAGCCCCCCGGGGCCTGACGGGTGCGCCCGCGGGCGCGCCTTTCAGGCCCATGTTCCTTTCAACGCCTGCCCTACTTTCCTTCACCCCCGTTTTCCGACACCACGGCCCGACCCCGCACATGGACACCTTTCTTCTGGCGATCCTGATCGCCACCGGCACCTACGCCCTCAACGCCCGCCAGCAGCGCCGGCGCATCGCGCTGCTGGCGCGCCACCTGGCCAACTACCAGATCGAGAAGCTGATGGAGAACCTCACCGAGGGCTACCTGCGCGCCCTGGGCGAGAGCGAGCCGCAGCGGCGCGACCAGATCTGGAGCCTGCTGACCACCACCGAATCGCAGCTGACCGAGCAGTTCAACCGCTTCACGGCCGAGTTCTCGCGCCTGGACCCGGCGCTGACCCGCGTGAGCCGCATCGCGATCAGCCTGCCGTTCGCCCACCAGCTGTTTCCATCGGCCGCGTTCGACATGCGCAAGGCCCTGCTGGTGCATGCCCAGGGCATCGACCGCGCGGTGCGCAACGAAGCCGGCCGCGATGCGCGCGACAAGGCCTTCACCCTGTCGGCCGAGCTGTTCCTGATGCAGCACACCTGCCACTGGTTCTGCAAATCGAAGACCATCGCCTCGGCCCGCATGATGGCGCGGCACCAGACGCCTTACGACCAACTCGTGGCCTCCGTGTCGCCGGAGACGCGCAAGGCCTATCTGGCGCTGGTCAACGGCTGACCGCCCTCATCGTCCACACCCCGCCATCGCCCATGCCGACCGCGCCCGCCGCACCGCCCCCTGCCGCCCTCGCGCCGCGCGCGGCCTGGGGCATGCTGCTGGCGCTGGTGTCGGGCTTTGCGCTGAGCCAGGCGTTTCGCACCATCACGGCGATCATCGCCACGGGCCTGCGGGCGGAGTTCGGGCTGTCGGCCGCGGCGCTGGGCGCCTTCGCCGGGGCCTTCGCATTCGCCTTCGGCACCATGCAGCTGTTCATGGGCATCGGGATCGACCTGTACGGCGTGCGGCGCACGCTGCTGGCGGCGTTTCCGCTGGCCATCGCGGGCGCGCTGCTCTCGGCGCTGGCGCCGGGCTACGGACTGGTGCTGCTCGGGCAGGCGCTGATCGGCGTGGGCTGCGCCCCGGCCTTTTTGGTGTGCACCGTGTTCATCGCGCGGCATTTTCCGGCCCAGCGGTTCGCGGTGGTGTCGGGCGTGGCCATGGGCGTCGGTGGCCTGGGCATGCTGTTCACGGGCACGCCGCTGGCCTGGCTGGTGCAGCACGCGTCGTGGCGCTGGGGGTTCGGCGTACTGGCGGGCCTGGCCGCGCTGGCGTGGCTGCTGATCTTCTGGAAGGTGCGCGAGCCCGCGCGGCCGCACGCGGACGGCGCCCCGCGCGAATCGGTGGGCGCCGCCGTGCGCGGCTTCGCGGCGCTGTTCCTGCTGCCGCACACAGCGGGCATCGTGCTGCTGGCGCTCAACACCTATGCCTCGTTCCTCGCACTGCGCGGGCTGTGGCTGGGGCCGCTGCTGATCGAGCGGCACGGCTTTTCGCTGGTGCAAAGCGGCAACGTGGCCGTGGTGGTGTCGCTCGTGTCACTCTTCAGCCCCGCGCTGTTCGGGCGGCTGGACCCGGGCCCCGCGCGGCGCCGGCGCTGGATCGCCGGGTTCACCGGCGTGCTGGCGGGGCTGTTTGTGGCCATCGGGTTGCTGCACCAGGCCTGGCTGGACGTGGGCGGCGCCATCGGCGTGGGGCTGCTGTCGGGCTACATGGTGCTGCAGTACGCCGACGTTCGCTCGGCCTACCCCGCCGCGATGACCGGCCGCGCCATGGCCGTGTTCACCATGGCGATGTTCCTCGGCGTGGCGCTGATGCAGTGGCTGACCGGCGTGGCCGCGGCCATGGCAGCGGCGCACGGCGTGGAACCGTACACGGCCGTGATGCTGACGATCGCGGCGCTGCTGGCCACCGGCGTGCTGGCGTTCCTGCGGCTGCCCGCGCCAGCGCACGCCTGAGCGGGAGGGCACGGCCGGCCACTGCGCCGCAGGCCGCAACCGGGCTTCAAGCCCCATCGGCCTCCAGCGCAATCGACACCAGGGCATGACGCTACAAATTCAATAGCACACCAAAGGCGCTGGCGCTGCCTACCGGATGTGCCATTCGCCATCCACCAGCGCCCGGGCCCGCCGGTCGATGGAGTCATTCACTTTGGCCTCCGCCTTTTTAGACTCCCGCATCGCTTTCGCTTCGCTGATGACGCCCTTCTCCGCGTTCTCGAACTGCGCCATGGCCAGTTTGGTCGCGGCTTCCTGCTTGGCTTTTACCTTGACGTCGTGCATGGAAATGTAGGCCCGCAACGGCGCCCACATGTGCGTCAGGCGAGGATCGAGCAGGTCTCTTTCGTGGAGAAGCGCTTCGCGCGACATGCCCAGACCGGGATCGCGAAGAGCGCCCTGCAGCAGGTCAAGCGCCGCGCGCGGGTCTTGCGTATGCATGATCTTGTGCTCCAGCATTTTGGAGAACCCGGTTTTGACGTCGCCCAACACGGCCGGGCCGTCATGCACCTGCGTCACGCCGTCGGCATCCACGGCCTTGAGTGTGTGCTCGCTCAAAAACTGGCTGAAGCTGCTTCGGAACTCGGGAGACCCGATGGCCTCGGCCACGATCTGATCCAGAAGTCCCCTGTCCTCTCGTGTCAGCGATTGGCCGAACATCATCGCGTCGTGGGACAACCCTTGCCTCCACTTGTCAAAGCGCGCGGTCAGGTCGGGGTCGATGCGCTTGAGCTCACGCCGGAGTTCAGCCCCGTGGTTCCGTGATGGCCCAGCCTGCCGGGTCGCGGGCGTCGTCGGTGGCCGCATCCTCGCTGTGGGCGCCTGCGCCGCTTGCCGTGCGGCCTGGGGGTGGCGGATTTGCTGCAATTGGCCGCGCAAATGATCGGGCACCTGGATGACGCAGTTGGCGGGCAACCGGGCCAGGGACTGGGGCAGGGTCTGCAGTTTTGTGCCCTCCAAGTCCAGGAACTGCAGGTTGGAAAGGTCTCCCACGCTGTCAGGCAAGCGCGCCAGCTTGGCATTCCCTTGGAGGACCAATGTCTGGAGCCCCTGCATGTCGCCGATGTTTTCGGGCAATTCCCGGATGTGCCGAGAGTGCGACACGCTCAATTGCGTCAGGTGGCGCAGTTCGGTGATGCTGGCTGGCAGGGTCGAATATTCCCCGCAACCCAACTCGAGCGTGCGCAGGCTTTGCATGCGCCCCAAGTCCAAGGGAAGTTCTTTCAATGAATTCCCGGTCAATTGCAGGGTGTGCAAGTTGGGGAGGGCCGTCAGCGACGCCGGCAGGCTCTCCATCTCTTGGTTGGTGGCCAGCGTCAGATGGCGCAACTGGCGAAGCTCACCCAGGGTTTCAGGCAGCGAGGTCAGCCCGGTGTTGGTCAGCGACAGCTCCAGCAGGCCTTGCAGCCGTCCGATCGCATCGGGCAACGTCTTGGCAGGAAGGCCCCACGCCACCACGAGCCTGGAACTGTCTCCCATGGCCACGCGGCGCATCGCGGTGGCCACCCCTCGCAAGACATCCTGTGTCGTGTCTCTGTCTTCAACGTCATCGTAGAAGTCGACGTTGCCATTCACCTTGTCTGCCAGCGGCAGGCTGCGCTCGAGCCAGTCGTCGATATCGCGCACCACGCTGCTGGCCAGGGCAGCCGACGAGCTACCCGCCGCTGCGGCCGGATGCAGCGGCGAACGCGGCGGTGAACTGGAAGCGCGCCCAACCACAGAGCTTCGGGGCGCCATGGTGTTTTCCGCCTGGGCATTTTCACGGCGCCGCGCGGTCAGCGGACTGCCAGAGCCTTCGGCTGCACGGGGAGAACCGCGTGGCGGCGTGTTCTCGGCAGGTGCACGTTCCGTTGGACCGGTTCGGGGACGGGAATGGAAAAGGCGATGGATGGTGTTGAACATGGAGGTGCGCCGAAGGCTTGGCGGCTTTGGAGTTGCAGCGCACCTCAGGCTACTTTCCGTCCAGCGCAATCGCTGCGCCAAAACCGAAAAGGTCACAGCGCTGCGCGAACCGACGTCCTGCCGTGATGCCAACACGGGGCGTTGACGGCGCGCGACGCCCTGTCGCCAGGATCGGAAGACCGGAAGGAAGTCCGCATCCGCGCACCGCGTCGGGGGAGGACTTCAAGCCCAATCGGCCTCCAGCGCA
>NZ_BAAJYT010000246.1:0-5340 GCF_057541515.1 Acidovorax sp. KNOB132 | reverse complement strand
CTGCAGGGCGCTGGCGAAGGCGGCGGTGCGGGTCTTGTCGCCGCCCTCGGTGGCGCAGACGACGCGCATCTCGACCTCGTAGTGGATGTCGCTGGACGGCTGGAAGTACTTGCGCCCGGCCACCACTTCGGCGCTGGCGGTGCTCACCAGGTAGCCCTGGCTCAGGAGGGCGCGGCGGGCGCCTTCGCACACGCGCGCCTGCGGTGCATTGATGTGGCGGGTGTGCATGCTGGCGCTGTCGAAGTCGTCCGGGTCGAAGCGCGGCGTGCGGTCCAGGCCGGGGACCGAGCTGGAAGCGCAACCGGCCAGGGTGGCGACGAGCGCAGCGGACAGCGCGAGCACCCAGACGGTGCGGGGATGGCGCGAAGACATGGGGCTTGAAGGTGATGGACGAAGAGTAGGCATGGCGATTCCCTGATCAGCGTGCATTGTGAAGGCTGCGAAAGACGCGTCCGGACAAAGGGATGTAACCCCGCGCAACCGGCGCGGGGGCGGCTGCACATGGGATGCGGCAGCGCCGCGCGGGTTCCGGCCGCGCAACCCCGTGCGCGGGGGCACCTTGTAAAAACGGCAGGCATCCCCAGGCCGATCCAATGCGCGTGAAGCGCCGATTCGCGTGCTCAAAAGCCCTTGAAATGCAGCGCGCCACACACATTTGTGGACCATGCGGCGAACGACCCGGGAGCCGCGAAGACACTGTTTTTCCAGGAGTTTTTCCATGATTTTCGCCCCCGTGATCCGCCGCGCCGCTTTCAACGCCCCCCGCTCCGCCGACGTGGCCCTGCAGCGCTTTTTGAACCATACCCTGGCCACCCCGGCCGCCGCAGGCTACACCGTGCAGCAGGACGAAAAGACCGTGACCCTGCAGATGGATCTGCCCGGCCTCTCGCGCGACCAGCTGCAACTGACCATCGAAGGCAATCAGGTGCGCCTGACCAGCGTGGAGGGTGCGCCGCGCCAGGTGCAGCGTGCCTGGGAGCTGCCGGCGGACATCGACGTGTCCACCAGCTCCGCCAAGCTGGAAAACGGCGTGCTGACGCTGGTGCTGGGCAAGGTGGTGCCGGAAAGCCGCGCCACGCAATTGACCATCGCCTGAGGCCGTCCCGCCGAGGCAGGCAGAACGCAAAGCGCCCTGGCCGAAACGCCAGGGCGCTTTTTTGTGTCCCCGGCGTCTCCATGGAAAGGCGCCGTTTCACGGCTGAACGGGCTGCGAACGGGCTAATCACCCGTACCGAGGCGCTGGCCGAAACTCTTGCGGTAGTGGCTTGGACTCACGCCGACGATCCGCTGGAACTGCAGCCTGAAGTTCGCGGCAGAACCCAGGCCCACCTGGCTGACAATTTGCTCCACCGAGAGACGGCTGCGTTCCAGCAGTTCTTGCGCCCTCTGCACGCGCATCCGGGACAGCCACTGCGCGGGCGACTCTCCGAACTGCTCATTGAACCGCCTGTGCAGCGTCCGGGTGCTGCTGCACGCCTGCCGGGCCAGGGACGTGAGGGTCATTGGCCGATGAAGGTTTGCCAGGGCCCAACTGACCAGGGGCTGCAGGCTTTTGTCGGTGGCCTGTGCCGGCGGTGGAATGAACTGCGCTTGTCCCCCTTCGCGCTGCAACGGCACCACGGACAGCCGGGCCACGTGCGCAGCGACGGCGGCTCCAAAGTCTGCGCGGATCATGTGCAGACAGAGGTCCAGGCCCGCAGCGGCCCCTGCAGAGGTCAGTATCTGTCCGTTGTCGACGAACAGCACCGACGGATCGACATCGATCGCGGGATACCGGTGGGCCAGTGCCGGCGCGGCCACCCAATGGGTGGTCGCCCGCAGCCCATCCAGCAAACCCGCTTCCGCGAGAACGAAGGCGCCGGAGCAGATGGAAGCGATGCGAGCGCCTCTCTTGGCCGCCCGGCGCAGAGCTTGCGAGGCGGCAAGAGACAGGGGTGGCGAAGGCAGCAGGATGCCCGGCACGACGATCGTGTCAGCCGTCTCGAGCGGTTCCAGGCCGTGCCTGATGCGTATGGCGAAGGGGCCTGCGTCGAGTTCCTGCTGCTCCGCGCATACCGCGATCTGGTAGCAGGGCGCGCCAGAAGCATTCGTCGCAAATCGAAAGGACTCGCAGGCGGTCGCCAGATCGAACGACAAGACGCCCGGGAGCGCCAGACATGCAATGCGATGGGGTCTTTGAAGCGGAGGTCTCGTTGAGGTCATGCGGGAGGGGGCACCAGAGCCGTGCAGCGCAATCTGCGGCGCTGTCTAAAAACCATCGAATACTGGCATTCTTGCCACTGTCCCAGTGTAGGGGTTCCAGCAAGAATGGGGAATGACGCATCACGATCCAGCCCCTGACTCTTGTGCCCGCCCGGATGGGCCCGCTCACGGTGTCGCAGCGCTACGCACCTGGTGCGTCCTGGAAGCGACCACGCTGTTGGCACTGCTTCTTGTCGCGGTGCCGTTGAAGCACCTGGGGGGCTTTCCCATGGCCGTCTCAGTGATGGGGCCGATACACGGGTTTGCATTCCTCGCGTTGGGATGGGCCGCAGTGCGAGCAGTGGCAAGCGGAGGCCTTTCAAAGCAGGCCGCGGGAAAGCTGATGCTCGCTGCCTGCTTTCCCTTCGGAGGGCTTTACAGCAGGTGGGTTCTTCGATGACGTACCTGTGGATCAAGGGCCTGCACGTCGGCGCGGCCCTCATCTTCGTGGGAGGCCTGCTGCTGCTGTCTGTGGTGGCATCGCGATGGCCCGCGGCCGGCGGCGTGCTCCTGCCGCATGAAAAGCGCCTGGGTACGGCGGTGCTTCAGTGGGACCGGCGCGTGACCACACCGTCCATGGCGCTGGTGTGGGTGCTTGGCCTCGGCCTCGCGGCAGGGGGTGGCTGGATCGGACAAGGCTGGCTCTTCGGCAAGATGGCGCTGGTCATCGCCCTTTCAGCGATTCACGGGGTGATGTCGGCGACGCTTCGCCGGCGCCTGCAAAGCGAGACCGGGCCCCAGCCGTCGCTGTTTCGACACGGCCCCACGGCAGTCGCCGCGCTTTCGGCGGCCATCGCCGTGTTGGTGACGGTGAAGCCGTAGTCGCCGAAGTTCGCCCATCCGGTGGCAGAGCGTCCCCACGCCTGGTCGCGGGCTGCGGCCAGCGGCGCATCCGCATCGAGCGACAACGGTTCACCCGGCTGGCAAGGCGTCCGCTCGACGGCGCCATCGCCTGCCAGCGGTTGCTCAGCGGTCTGGCCGCCAATTCCGGCCGCCGCTCCTTACTGCAGCGTATCGAGCGGCCAGCGCGGCTTGACGTCGAAGGCGTAGTCGCGGTTGGCCTGCTGGCGGCCGGCCTGCAGGCGCATGGCGGCGGCCATGGCGATCATGGCGCCGTTGTCGGTGCACAGGTGCAGCTCGGGGTAGTGCACGCGCACCTGGGCGCGGGCGCAGGCGGCATTGAGCTGCTCGCGCAGGTGCCGGTTGGCCCCCACGCCGCCCGCCACCACCACGCGGCGCAGCCCGGTCTGCTGCAGCGCGGCGGCCGTCTTGCGCACCAGCACGTCCACGATGGCGGCCTGCGTGCTGGCGGCCAGGTCGGCCTTGCGCGCGTCGAGGTCGTCGCCCAGCTTGCGCGCCTGGGTGAGCACGGCGGTCTTGAGGCCGGCGAACGAGAAATCGAGGTTGCCGCTGTGCAGCAGCGGTCGCGGCAGCTTGAAGGCGGCCGGGTCGCCCTGCTCGGCCAGCCGCGACAGCGCGGGCCCGCCGGGATAGCCCAGACCCATCAGCTTGGCGGATTTGTCGAAGGCCTCGCCCGCGGCGTCGTCGATGGTCTCGCCCAGCATTTCGTAGCGGCCCACGCCGTCCACGCGCATCAGTTGCGTGTGGCCGCCCGAGACCAGCAGCGCGATGAAGGGAAATTCCGGCGGGTCCACGCTGAGGAAGGGCGACAGCAGGTGCCCTTCGAGGTGGTGCACGCCCAGCACGGGCTTGTCGAGCGCGGCGCCCAGGGCGCAGGCCACGCCGGCGCCCACGAGCAGCGCGCCGGCCAGCCCCGGGCCGCGCGTGTAGGCCACCACATCCACGTCGGCCAGGCGCCTGCCGGATTCGGCCAGCACGGTTTCCGTCAGCGGCAGCACGCGGCGGATGTGATCGCGGCTGGCCAGTTCGGGCACCACGCCGCCGTAGGCCTGGTGCATTTCGATCTGGCTGTGCAGGGCATGGGCGAGCAGCGTGGGCACCCCGTCGCCGGTGGGCGACTGCACCAGCGCCACGCCGGTTTCGTCGCAGGAGGATTCGATTCCGAGGATCAGCTGGCTCATGGGCCTGCAGTGTAGTGCGGCCGCCAATGCCATGAGGCGGTACCCCGGGTGCGTGAAATCATTTTTATCATTTTTAATGAAACAAATGTTTTATTTGAAATATTTGATCGCCCCAGAAGAAACAAACACTTACATTGGGCCGGTCCATCCACCCCTGCCGGGGCCCGCGTTCGAAAACCGTCCCGCTCCGGCACCGCCCCAGGGAAACCTCCATGCCCCGTCCCGCCCCTCCCTGCCCGCCCGCTGCCACCCCGGCAGCCCCCTTTGGCCCCTGGCCGCTCTGGCGGCGGCCTTTCTCGCCTCCTGTGGCGGCGGCTCCACCACCGATGGCGCGGCCACGCGCGACGGCGAGGCCGCCGCGAGCGTGACCACGCTGTCGTCGTCGTCCGCCGACCTGCCCACGGCAGTGCCGGCCGAGCTGACGGCGCGGCCAGCCTTCCACATCGCGCCCGTGCTGCTGCCCGACCCCGGCCCCGAGGATGCGGCCGACCCCACCGCCAGCGCTTTGATGGCGCCACGATCGACTGCGATCGACGCCGGCCTGGCCACGCTGTCGACGCGGCACCTGACACCGGACCGTATCAAGGCGGCCATCGCACAGGAGCAGCAGGCCCCCTCGGCAGACGGCACGGGAGAGGCCCGCGCCGCCAGCGTGGTCACCACCTACACGCCGGCGCAGGTGCGCGCGGCCTACGGCCTGCCGGCGCTGCCCGCCACGGGCGCAACCCCCACCGCGCAGCAGGCAGCGCAGATGGGCGCGGGCCAGACGATCTACATCGTGGCGGCCCGCCACAACCCGAATGCGGCCGCGGAACTGGCCACGTTCAACCAGAAATTCGGACTGCCGGCCTGCACCGCGAAGGTCCTTCCCGCCAGCACCGCCCTGCCCCTGCCCGCGCCAGCGGCCGCCGCGGGCTGCGAGCTGTGGCAGGCCTACGCCACGTCCGCGGGCGGGCTGACAGGGACCGCCCCGGCCTACGACGCGGGCTGGGCCACGGAGATCGCGCTGGACCTGCAGTGGTCCCACGCCATCGCTCCGGCCGCGCGCATCGTGCTC
>NZ_BAAJYT010000245.1:0-5342 GCF_057541515.1 Acidovorax sp. KNOB132 | reverse complement strand
CGCGCCGTCCGAGGCGCCCGCGCGCGGCACGCACGGCATCGGCGGGCAGGGCTCGAACGGTGTCACCGTCTTCGGCGAAATCGACGTGAGCGCCGAGCGCCGGCGCTGAGGCCTTCGCGCCCTGCGCCCGCGCCGGGGCCCTGCCTGAAAAGAATCCCTTTGGCGACCATCTCCCCCACCGTTCCCCTTTTCCAGGCCAGGCAGATCGACCCCACGGCCGAGCAACTGGCGATCCAGCAGTCCGCCGAGCGCACGCTGGTCATCGAGGCCAACGCCGGCGCGGCCAAGACCACCACGCTTGCCCTGCGCATGGGGCAGGCCTGGGCGCGCGGCGTGGCGCCCGAGCGCTGCCTGGCCCTCACGCACACTGCCACCGCCTGCCAGGCGCTGCAGGCCGCGCTGCGCAAGGTCGGCGTGCCCGCGCCCGTGGCGCAGCGCTTTCGCATCGCCACGTTCGATGCCTTCTGCGCCGAAATGCTGGCCGACCAGTACGAGGCCCCCGTGCCGCACCACCGCCACCTGGAGGAGCTGCGCCCCTTCGTCTGGCAAGCCGTGCAGCGCGTGGAAGACAACGAGCACGAGCGCTGGCGCGAGGAGCTGCTGCTGCCCACGCTGGGCGATACCGGCTTCGTGGAGGAGTTCCTGGCGACCAGCGTGTGGCTCAAGGGCACGATGAAGGACGAGCTGGAGCGCGAGGGCGGCCCGGCCTCGCCCGAGCACGCGGCTGCCATCGGCGTGGGCTACATGCAGCTCAAGGTGTTCCTGGCCTACGAGCGCATTCGCCGGCGCGAGCTGGCCGACGAGCCGCTGTTTCGCGGCCCCTTCGATGCCACCTACGACCTGGCCCGGCGCCTGCACGGCGGCGACACCGCGGCCAGCCTGCCGCGCTGGCCGCGCGGCGTGCAGGCCGTGCTGGTCGACGAGATGCACGACATGAACGAGGCCGCGTTCCGCGTGCTGCGCGAGCTGCTGGACACCACGCAGTGCACCTTCTGCGGCGTGGGCGACCGCGACCAGGTCATCTACGGCGCCCACGGGGCCGATGCCGCCTTCATGGGCGATGCCATCACCGCGCACACCGGCCGCCCCGTGGCGCGCCTGCGGCTCACGCCCAGCCACCGCTTCGGCAAGAAGCTCGCGGCCAAGGCTGGGCGGCTGGCGGCCAAGCCCTACGACTCGCTTGCCGGCCACGACACCGCGGTGGAACTGCGGCCCTACGACGATGCCGCGCACTGCGTGGACCTCGTCGCGCAGGCGGCCCAGCAGTGGCGCGCCCGGCCCCGCGCCCGCATGGCGGGCTTTGCCGTGCTGCTGCGCCACTCCAACCAGTCGGTGGGCATCGAGAACCGGCTGCTGGCCGACAACGTGCCTTACACCGTGAGCGGCTTCGACAGCTACCTGCTGCGGCCCGAGGTGCTGCTGGTGCGCGGCCTGCTGGCCGTGGCCACCGACAACTTCGACAGCGTGTCCGAGCCGCGCACGCGCGACAAGCTCATGCGGGCGCTGGTGTTCTTCTGCGGCGCGCGCATCGTCGTGGCCGGGCGCGAGCACGAGTCGCAGCAGGCCCTGCTGGAGGACGCCATCCGCAGCGTGACCGACAACCCGCTGTTCCTGCAGAACTTCTTCACCCACCAGATCGTGGCCAACGTCGAGCCCGCCATGCAGCGGCGCCTGCGCAAGGCCCTGGAGGTGGCGCGCGAGGCGGGCGGCCAGGACACCCTGCCGCGCCTGCTGCAGGCCCTGCAGATCGACGCCGTGATCCGCGAGGTGTTCGTCTCGCGCCAGCGGCGCGAGGACGCGCTCGCCAATCTGGCCGGCCTGTGCGAGGCGGCGAAAGGCTTTGCCAGCGCGCGCGATTATTTCCTGCACCTGAACCGCGCCGAGCAGCGCCAGCGCGAGCTGCGCAGCACCGCCAGCCTGGTCCTGGCCAACATCGAGGACGTGAAGGGCCTGGAGTTCGACCACGTGGTGATCCCGTTCCTGGAGCAGGGCGTGTTCCCCGTGCCGCAGGCGCCCTACGCGCAGGAAAAGAACACCCTCTACGTCGGCATGACCCGGGCGCGCCAGCAGCTCACGCTGCTGTGCCACCGCGCGCAGCCCGGCGCCTTTCTGCAACCGCTGGGGTATGCCGCGTCGGCCTGACCACGCCCCGGCCCCGGTCCTTTTTTCACACCCCACGAGCGACACCACCATGCAACTGTCCGAACAATGGGTCCTGGTCACCGGCGGTGCCCGGGGCCTGGGCGAATCGATCACCCGGGCGCTGGCGCGCGAAGGCGCCGGCGTGGTCATCAACTACCTGACCAGCGACACGGCCGCCCGCGCCCTGGCCGAAGAACTGGGCCCGCGCGCCATCGCCCTGCAGGCCGACGTGACCGATGCCGCCGCCGTGCAGCGCCTGTTCGCCCAGGCGCAGGAGCGCACCGGCCAGCCCGTCAGCGCGGTGGTCAACAACGCGCTCGCGCAGTTCCGCTTCGATGGCGACGCGCGCCCGCAGATCGGCGACATCGCCTGGGAGCGCTTTCAGCAGCAGATCGACGGCGCCGTGAAGGGCGCGCTGAACACCCTGCAGGCCGCGCTGCCCGCCATGCGCGCGCAGGGTTTCGGGCGCATCGTGAACGTGGGCACCAACCTGTTCCAGAACCCCGTGGTGCCCTACCACGACTACACCGCCGCCAAGGCCGCGCTGCTGTCGCTCACCCGCACGGCGGCCAACGACCTGGGGCCGCACGGCATCACCGTGAACATGGTGTCGGGCGGCCTGCTGCGCACCACCGACGCCAGCCGCGCCACGCCCGAGGCGGTGTTCGACCTCATCGCCGGCATGACCCCGCTGCGCCGCGTGACCACGCCGGCCGAGTTCGCCGACGCGGTGCTGTTCTTCCTCTCGCCCTGGTCGCGCGCCGTGACCGGGCAGAACCTCATCGTGGACAGCGGGTTGGTGAAGGGCTGAGCGGCCTTGGGGTTACTGCGCGCGGCGCCTGCGCCGCCGCGGGCCCCGGGGGTGTAATGAACGCCCCGGTTCGACGCCTGATCGATCCCCGTCCGGCCACCCCGGCCGCTCACCCGAGGCCCGCAAAAAACCATGACGACGACGCCCTCCACATCCGCCCCCGCCACCGCCCGCCCCCTCACCCACCCCATCGCCGCCAAGTGGCCGGCGCGCCACCCCGAGCGGCTGCAGCTGTATTCGCTGCCCACGCCCAACGGTGTCAAGGTCTCCATCCTGCTGGAGGAGCTGGGCCTGCCGTACGAGCCGCACCTGGTGCGCTTCGACACCAACGACCAGTTCTCGCCCGAGTTCCTCTCGCTCAACCCCAACAACAAGATCCCCGCCATCCTCGACCCCGATGGCCCGGGCGGGCGGCCGCTGGCGCTGTTCGAATCGGGCGCCATCCTGGTCTACCTGGCCGAGAAGACCGGCCGCTTCCTGCCGCAGGACCCGGCCGCGCGCTACGAGGCCCTGCAGTGGGTCATGTGGCAGATGGGCGGCGTCGGCCCCATGTTCGGCCAGCTCGGGTTCTTCCATAAATTCGCCGGGAAGGACTACGAGGACAAGCGCCCGCGCGACCGCTACGTGGCCGAGTCCAGGCGCCTGCTGGGCGTGCTGGAGCAGCGCCTGGCCGGGCGCGGCTGGATCCTGGGCGACGACTACACCATCGCCGACATCGCCGTCTTTCCGTGGGTGCGCAACCTGGTGGGCTTCTACGAGGCGCGCGAGCTGGTGGACTTCGATGCCTTCCCTCAGGTGCAGCGCGTGCTGGCCGCCTTCCTGGCGCGGCCGGCCGTGGTGCGCGGGCTGGAGATCCCGCAGCGCGGGTGAGGGTGCAGGCGGTGTCCTGTCGCTATTAAAATAATAGCTGTATGCCATAGTCGAATATGCGCTGGAGGCCTATTCCATCAATATCCCACCCTCGGGCCAGCGCGGCATGCGCTGGCCCTTTTTGCTTGGGGGCGGCCCGCCGGGCATGGCAGGCCTGGGGCTTTGGACACCAGCCGGCCCATAGGTATTTTTTGCAAACAAACGTAACTTTTCGATGAAATAATGACTTTTCGTTCGCTGTGCCATTGGTGGTAACCCGGGAATCCCGGGGGGCTTCGCCGATGCGCCGTCCCTCCCATTCCCACCCCTTGCCCGTCCTCACCGGACCGCTGGCCCCACCGTGACCTCCATGCGACTTAAAACCAAATTGACCCTGGCCCTGATCCTGATGTGGCTGGGCCTGTTCCTGCTGGGTGCGTGGGCCGCGTTCCATGCGCGCACCGTGGTGACCGAAGAGCGCCAGGCGGCCGTGCACAACGTGGTGGACCTGGGCTACAGCCTGATCGAGAACTACGCCGCCGAGGTGGCCGCGGGCCGCACGGACGTGGCCACCGCCAAGGAGCAGGCGCTGGCGCGCCTGGCCACGCTGCGATTCGACAACGGCAAGAACTTCCTGTTCGTGATCGATTCGGCGCCGCTGATGCTCATGCACCCCACGGGCAAGGGCCTGATCGGCACCAATGTGGGCGACCGCAAGGACCCGGAAGGCAAGGCCTACTACCGCGAGCTGGCCGACATGGGCAAGAAGAACGGCCAGGGCTTCGTCTCGTACCAGGCGGGGGTGACGCTGCCCAACGGCAACGTGGAGCGGCTGGAGAAGGTCACTTTCGTGCGCTACTACGCGCCGTGGGACTGGCATGTGATGGCCGGCGTGATGGTGGGCGACATCCAGACCGCCTTCTACAAGACCATTGGACGGCTGCTCGTCATCGTGTTGCTGGTGGGCGGCGCCATCCACGGCACCATGCTGCTGATCATCCGCAGCGTGACCGGCAGCCTGGGCGGCGAGCCCACCCAGGCCGCCGAGGTGGCAGCGCGCATCGCGGACGGCGACCTCACCGTGGCCGTGGCCGCCTCGGGCAAGAACCCGCACAGCCTGATGCAGGCCATGCACACCATGCAGGCCCGCCTGGCGCAACTGATCGGCAACATCCGCAGCGGGACCGAGGAAATCCGCCACGCCGCGAGCGAGATCGCCTCGGGCAACATGAACCTGTCGTCGCGCACCGAGTCGCAGGCCTCGTCGCTGCAGGAAACCGCGGCCAGCATGGAGCAGCTCACGGGCACCGTGACGCAGAACGCCGAGAACGCCCTACGCGCAGGCCAACTGGCGAACAACGCATCAAGCATCGCCGAGCGCGGCGGCGCCGTCATGGGCGACGTGGTGGACACCATGCGCGGCATCTCGGAAAGCTCCAGCCGCATCTCCGAGATCATCGCCGTCATCGACTCGATCGCGTTCCAGACCAACATCCTCGCGCTCAACGCGGCCGTCGAGGCGGCCCGCGCGGGCGAGCAG
>NZ_BAAJYT010000244.1:0-5348 GCF_057541515.1 Acidovorax sp. KNOB132 | reverse complement strand
CACGGCGCCGCGGCGCCAGCGCCGCCGGCCTGCCAGGCCACGGGCTGCACGACGATCGGATCGCCGGGCTTGCCGCGCGGCAGCTTCTGGAAGCCGTCCACCATGACCTTTTCGCCCGTCTGCAGGCCTTCCAGCACCACCCAGTTCGTGCCCTGGGCCGGCCCGAGCTTGATGGGGCGCGGCGTGAGGTGGTTGTCCGCGCCCACCACCATCACGGTGTCGCCCTTGGCCGAGCGGGTCACGGCCTGCTGCGGCAGCAGCACGCCGCCGGCCACCTGGGCCTGCTCCAGGCGCACGCGCACGTAGAGCCCCGGCAGCAGCTGGCGGTCGGTGTTGGGGATCTCGGCGCGCAGCGTGACCTGGCCGCTGGTCGGGTCCACCGTCAGGTCGGTGAAGAGCAGCTTGCCGGTCTGGGGATAGAGGCTGCCGTCTTCCAGCACGACGCTCACGCTGGCCGAGCCCTTGCCGGCCTGCTTGTACTTGCCGCTGGCCAGGCCCGCCTTGAGCTTGAGCGCTTCGGAGGCGGACTGCGTGAAGTTCACGTACAGCGGGTCGATCTGCTGGATGACCGCCAGCTCGGTGGCCGAGCCCTGGCCCACCAGCGCGCCTTCGGTCACCAGCGCGCGGCCGATGCGGCCGGAAATGGGGGCGGTCACGGCCGCGTAGCCCACGTTGATCTGTGCCGTGGTCACGGAGGCGCGGGCGGCGGCGAGGTTGGCCTCGGCAGTCTTTTGCGAGGCGACGGCGTTGTCGTATTCCTGCTTGCTGATCGCGTTGACGGCCACGAGCGGCTTGTAGCGCTCGGCCAGCGCGCGGGTCTGTGCCACGTTGGCATCGGCCTGCGCCACGCTCGCCCGGGCGCTTTCCAGCGAAGCCCGGTAGGGCGCGTCGTCGATGGCGAAGAGCTTTTGCCCAGCCTTCACGTCGCTGCCTTCGGTGAACAGGCGTTTTTGCAGGATGCCCGCGGCCCGTGCACGCACTTCGGCGACGCGGGAGGCCTCCAGCCGGCCGGGCAGTTCGGTCACGAGGCCCACGTCGCCGGGCGCCACGGTGACCACGCCCACCTGGGGCGGGGGAGGGGCGCCGCCACCGGCCTGGGCCGGGGCTTCGCTCTTGCCGCAGGCCACCAGGACGGTGGCGGCGACCAGGCTGAGGCAAAGGGCCACGACCCGGCGTGCGGGGTGGAGGGCGGCAGCGGAAACGCCAAGATCGTCACTGAGGCGAAGCATGAAAGTCCTTCCGGAAATGCGCTGATTGAAAAGGCCATGCAGGCACGGAGATGTCTTTGATCGGCATCAACCACGCAGATGGCCCTTGAATTCGGTGCGCGATTATACATACAAACATGAATGTATAATTGCTGCGGAGCGCTGGCGCCGCCCTTTCCACGGGGTGGGCAATGCCAGAAAAACGCGGACATCGAACACAAAAGGAGACATGCCCCATGGCCCGACGCACCAAAGAAGACGCCGTTGCGACACGCAATAGTTTGCTGGATGCGGCCGAGCAGGTCTTTTACCAGAAGGGTGTGTCGCACGCGTCGCTCAACGAGATCGCGCAGGCCGCCGGCGCCACGCGGGGCGCCATCTACTGGCATTTCAAGGACAAGGTCGATCTGTTCAACGCGATGATGGAGCGCGTCACCCTGCCGCTGGAGCGCGCCAACGGCGAATGCGAGAGCAACGAAGACATGGCGCCGCTGCAGCGCATGCGCGGCGTGATCGACCTGGTGCTGCGCAACCTGGCGCAGGACCAGCGCATGCAGCGTGTCTTCGAGATCGCTTTCTTCCGGGTGGAATACGTCGAGGAACTGGCGGGCGTGCGCGACCGGCACATCGCCGCCTGCGGCGCCTTCCGCGAGCAACTCGCCAACGACCTGCGCCTGGCCGCCGAAAGCCAGAAGGTGCAGCTGCCCATGCCCCCGCAGATCGCGGCCATCGCCTTGCAGGCGATCTTCGAAGGGTTGCTGCAGGGCTGGATCCTGAACCGCGCCAATTTCGACCTCCCGGCGACCGGGCGTGCCTCGGTGGACGCCTACCTGCGCGGGCTGGGCCTGGAGCTGCCCCCGTTGCCGGACTGGCTGCAGGATTGCTCTTTGCGGGACGTGTGCCCGCACGCCGCGAGGGCCGTGCCATAATCGCCGACTGATCGGGCCGCAATGGCCCGCTGTGCGGCTGTAGCTCAGTGGATAGAGTATTGGCCTCCGAAGCCAAGGGTCGTGGGTTCGATCCCCGCCAGCCGCACCATCGATGATCGCCGCAGTGCCGGACAACGCACGGGGTTCTCCCTCTTTTTCCATTCCTTCCGATTCGCGTCCGGCGTTACTGCCGCATCAGCGGCGCCTGCGCAACGCATCGCGCTTTTCACGCCGCTCCAGCCACAACGACAGCGCCACGCGCGCGGCCAGCAGGGCCACGGTGGTGGCCAGGGCGCCGGTGGACAAGGGCGCTGCAGGAGCCGCTTGCATGGCGGGCGCTGGCAAAGGCGTGACGGGCGTGAGCGCCGAGTTGGCGTCGGCCCCGCCCTTGCGGGGCTCGACCGGGTCGAGCAAGGCCTCGGGGGCGGCGGCATGCGAGCCGTGTTCGGCCGCATACACCTTGGTGAATTCCGCGCCCAGCAGGAAGATCTGCGCGGCGTAATACACCCAGATCAACACCACCGCGATGGCGCCGGCGGCGGCATAGGTTGAACTCAGGCCCGCCTTGCCCACATACAAGCCGATCAGCACCTTGCCCACCTCGAACAGCACGGCGGTCACCGCGGCGCCCACCCACACGTCGCGCCAGGCGATCGGCACCGAGGGCATGAACTTGAAGATCATCGCGAACAGCACGCAGCTGATGCTCATCGACAGCAGGGTGTTGATGCCCATCAGCATCAGCTCCCAGCCCGGCATCAGCGCGCCGAGCCAGGTGCCCGCCGCCGCCACCGCCGCGCTGACGGTGAGCGAGGCCATGAGCAGGAAGGCCAGGCCCAGGATCAGCCCGAACGACAGGAAGCGCGCGCGCAGCAGGCCCCAGATGCCGCTCGGCTTGGCGGGCTCCGGCACGTGCCAGATGCGGTCGAGCGCGCTCTGGATCTCGCCGAACACCGTGGTCGCGCCGATGCCCAGCAGCACCAGGCTGATGGTGCTGGCGATGATGCCTTCTGTGGGCTCGCGGGCGCTCTTGATGAGGCCCTGGATGGCGAGCGCGCCGTCGCGCCCCACCAGGCCGGAGATCTGTCCTTCGATGGTGCCGCGCACCGCGTCCTGGCCGAACACGGCACCGGCGATGGAGATCACGATGACGAGCAGCGGCGCAATGGAGAACGCGGTGTAGTAGGAGATGGCGGCCCCCATGCTGGGGGCGTAGTCGTCGAGCCAGGCCTGGCAGGATTTCTTGGCGAGTCGAAAAAGGGTCGAGGCGTTCATTGCGGTTCCGGGGTCAGGCCTCTGGTGTAACCAATCGCATTGCCGCAGGCTGTAGGAGGGGGCCGGAAGCGCCCTTCGCCGGCCCCGTTCACTCTCCACGGGGAGCCCGTCCGATGCAGCGCGAGGGCGCCGTCCCACACGGGGGCGGCCGCGGGCGGTGCGGTAATCCGGTCATTCCCAGAACCTTTGCGAGGTCCGTCCATGTCCCGTTCGCACCGCCAGTGTTCCGATAAAGCCAAGCCCCGGGAGATCAAGCGCCAGCGCCAGCGGGAGGCGATGTTCAAGCCGGCGGGGCGGGGCGGCGTGCCGTTCTATCCCGACCCCGAACCGCCCGTGTGGAAACCGCTGGGCTGATGCCGCGGCCGCCATGCCAGCGCGCTACGGCGTGGCGCAGGCCCCGTCCACGAACACCCGCAACTCGCCGCTCTGGAAGGCGGTCCACTGCTCGTCGCTGGTGAGCGGCGCGGTCACGACGACGGCCACGCGGTCCTGCGGCGTGGTGTGGGCGGAAAAATCGATGCGCAGGTCTTCGTCGCACAGGCGTGCCTGCGAGAAAGGGTGGCGCCGCTCGATGTAGTAGAGCTGCGTGGAGGCGTGCGCCCACAGCGCCTGGCCGTTCGACAGCAGGAAGTTGAACGTGCCGTGCGGGGCGATGCGCGCGGCCAGTTCGCGCAGGGTGATGGTCAGCTCCGGAATGCTGGGCACGCCCGCGTGGGACTTGGCCAGCTCTTGCATGATCCAGCAGAAGGCATGTTCGCTGTCCGTCGCGCCCACGGGGTGGAAGTGCGAATGCAGCCGTGGGCGGAAGTCCTTGAGGTCGCCGTTGTGCGCGAACACCCAATACCGGCCCCACAACTCGCGCACGAACGGGTGGCAGTTCTGCAGCGAGACGCTGCCCTGCGTGGCCTTGCGGATGTGGGCGATGACGTTGCGGCTCTGGATGGGGTAGCGGCGGATCAGCTCGGCCACGGGCGAGTCCACCGCGCGTTGGTGGTCCACGAAATGGCGCAGGCCCTTGTCTTCGAAGAACGCGATGCCCCAGCCGTCGGAATGGTCCGCCGTGTTGCCGGCACGCTGCGCGAACCCCGTGAAGCTGAACGTCACGTCGGTCGGCGTGTTGGCATTCATTCCGAGCAACTGGCACATGGGCTTTGGGAGAAAAGAAGGAAAAGGACGAAGGGCGGAAGGCCAGGGACGGGATCGGGCTTAGCGGCCCGGCGCTGCGGCTTTGGGCGCGCGCAGCTGCCACGCGGCCACCAGCGCCAGCAGGCACAGGCCGGTGAGCAGCAGGAAGGTTTCGCCGAAGGCGGCGATGCGCGCCGGGCTGCTGACCGCGTTCTGCAGCGAGTCGCCATGCGCGGCGATGCGCCATTCGAGCACGATCCCGCACAGGCTCACGCCGGCTGCGCCGCCCAGCATGCGCACGAAGCTGATGGCGCTGGAGCCCTGCGCGATGAGCGGCTTGGCCAGCGGCCGCATGGCCCCCAGGTTGAGCGAGGGCAGGATGAACCCGAGCCCGATGCGCCCCAGCACCGCGAACACCACCAGCATCCACAGCCCGCTGGTCAGATCGACCAGCACCATGAGCGCGAACGAGATCGCCAGCAGCGCCAGGCCCGTGCCCACCAGCCAGTGCGTGGGGTGGCGGTCTGCCAGCCGGCCCACGATGGGAATGGTGATGGCCAGCACGATGCCCGCCGGCAGCATGATGGTGCCCACGTGCGAGGCCGACAGCTGCAGGCCCAACTGCATGAACACCGGCAGCAGGTAGGTGGAGCCGAAGAGCGCCGTGCCGTAGATGAAGGCCACGATGCTGCCCATGGCGAACTGCCGGTATTCGAACAGGCGCAGGTCCATGAGCGGCGTGGCGCCGCGCGCCAGTTGCCGGCGCTGCCACGCGATGAAGACGGCCAGGGCCGCGAAGGCCGCCAGCAGC
>NZ_BAAJYT010000243.1:0-5350 GCF_057541515.1 Acidovorax sp. KNOB132 | reverse complement strand
CGTGATCGACCGGGTGCCGCGGCGCCTGTCCGGAACGCAGCGGGAGGCGTTGCAACGCCTGTCCAGGCAGGTGGTCAGCCAACTGGAGGCCCGCCAGGGCCGCCGGGAGGCCCAGATCCAGGCGGGCACGCTGGGCCGCCTGCTGGAGGCCATGCCCGATGCGGTCGTCTCCTGCGGCTCCGATGGACTGCTGGGCGAGTTCAACCACGTGGCCCGGGCCTGGCACGGCACCGACCCCCGGTCCCTGCCGCCGAGCGAGTGGGCCGAGCATTTCGACCTGTTCGAGGCCTCTGGCTCACGGCTGCTGGCGACCGGGGACATCCCGCTGCTGGCCGCCTGGCGGGGCGAGACCGTGCGCGGGTTCGAGCTGGTCATCAAGGCCAAGGGCCAGCCGCCGCGGTCGGTGCTGTGCAACGCTTCGCCTTTGTTCTACGCGGACGGCACCAAGATGGGCGCGGTGTGCCTGATGCACGACGTGACGGCACTGCGCGCCGCCACCCGTGCCGCCACGATCGCGGCCCAGCGCTTTTCGGGCGCCTTCAGCGCCGCCACCCATGGAATGGCCCTGGTCGCCACCACGGGCCACTGGATCGAGGTCAACGACGCGCTGTGCGGCATGCTGGGCTACTCGCGGGACGAATTGCTGCGCATGGATTTCCGGCGTCTCACCCACCCGGACGATCTCATGTCCCACCGCGACCACATCGACCGCCTGGTCCGCAGGGAAACGCAGAACTACCAGTTGGGCAAGCGCTACCTGCGCAAGGACGGCGAGACGGTGTGGGCCCATCTGGCGGTCTCGCTGGTGCGGGACGAATTCGACCAGCCCCTGCATTTCGTGGCCCAGATCCAGGACGTCACGGAGCAGCGGTCCATGGAAGAGCGCCTGCGCGACAGCGAGCGCCGCATGCGCAGCATCCTGGAAGACACGGAGGACGCCTTCATCGTGGCCGATGAGGACGGCCAGATCCTGGAGTGGAACCGCGCAGCCCAGGCGATGTTCGGCTGGCGCCGGGCCGAGGTGCTGGGGCGCCCGATGGCCGAGACCATCCTCGCCCCGGCGATGCGAACGCGCAGCCTGGCGGCGCTCATGGCCAACGAGGGCGCCCGGGCCCGCAGGCAGCTTCTTCCGGGATGGCACCGCGACCAGCACGAGTTTCCGATGGAGATCACCCTCAGCCAGGTGCAGCTGGAATCGTCCCGCATCGTGACAGCCTTCATGCACGACATCAGCGAGCGCGTGGCGGCCGAGCAGCAACTGCGTCGAAGCGAGGCCCAGTTGCAACTGATGGCCGACAGCGTGCCCGCACTCATCGCGCACGTGGGCGCGGATTTGCGCTACCAGTTCGCCAACAAGGCCTATGCCGCATGGTTCG
The DNA here is from genome assembly GCF_057541515.1 of Acidovorax sp. KNOB132. NCBI lineage: Bacteria > Pseudomonadati > Pseudomonadota > Betaproteobacteria > Burkholderiales > Comamonadaceae > Acidovorax > Acidovorax sp. KNOB132. Next base: position 3,974 of record NZ_BAAJYT010000243.1, on the reverse strand, counting down.
GCAAGGACCCCGCGCAGATCGTGGGCCGCCCCATGGATGAAATCCTGGATTCGGCGCATTTCGCCAAGGCCTGGCCCTACACCTGCCGCGTGCTGAAAGGCGAACCGGTGCAGTTCGAGGCCGAGGTCGCCAACGCCGCCGGCGAAACCCGGGTCATGTCCGCCAGCTACATCCCCGACGTTCAGCCGTTGGAGCCGGACCGCCCACCGGCGCCCGCAGTCGGGTTCCACCTCACGGTGACGGACATCACCGTCCACAAGGATTACGCCAACAGGCTAGCGATCAGCGCCGCGCGGCTGGAGCGGGCCCTCGAAGGGGCCCAGCTGGGCCTGTGGGAACTGAACATCGAGGCCATGACGCTGCAGGTGGACGCCCGCGGATCGGCCATGCTGGGCTTCGGCCCCAGCGAGGTGACCAAGACCGTGCCCGAATGGACGGCCGTGCTGCACCCTCTCGACCAGGAGCCGAACGTGGCCGCGTTCCGCCGGCATCTCGGCGGAATGACGGAAACCTACGAGAACGAGTTCAGGGTGCAGGGCCCGCAGGGGGCCTGGATCTGGCTGTTCTCCCGCGGCAAGGTCATCCGGCGCAGCGCCACGGGCGCGCCCTCCAAGGTCATCGGCACGTTCATGGACATCACCCAGCGCAAGCTTGACGAAGAGGCGCTGGCGCGCGCGGCCCTGCTGCTGCGGCAGTCGGGGGCCATGGCACGCGTGGGAGGCTGGACGCTGAATCCGGCCACGGGCGAGGCGGCCTGGACGGACGAGGTCTACCGCATCCACGACCTGGAGCCGCAAACCACGCCGGACCTGTCGCAGGCGCTGAACTACTACACCGAAGCGTCGCGCCCCCTCATCAGCGCGGCCGTGCAGCGGTGCATGGAAGACGGCACGCCGTGGGACCTGGAGCTGGAAATGATCTCGCACAAGGGGCGCCATCTCTGGGTGCGTGCGCAGGGCGAGCCGACCTACCAGGACGGCCGGATCGTTCAGTTGAGCGGGGCCTTCCAGGACATCACCGAGCGAAAGCACTCGGAGCTGCAACTGCAGCGCCTGAACGCCACGCTGGCGGAGCTGTCCTATACGGATGCCCTCACGGGATTGGGCAACCGCCGCCTGTTCGACGAGGCATTGAGCGCCGAGTGGGGCCGGGCGCGCCGGCAGGACGCATCCGTGGCCCTGCTGATGATCGATATCGACCACTTCAAGCACTACAACGACATGCACGGGCACCAGGCCGGCGACGAATGTCTGCGCCAGGTCGGCACCGTGCTGCAGGGGGCGTTGTTCCGGGCGCACGAAAAGCCGATGCGCTACGGGGGTGAAGAGTTCGTGGTGCTCCTGCCGGGCACCACGGGCGACGAGGCGCAGGTCGTGGCCCAACGGGTGCTGCAGGCGTTCGACCATGCCGCCCTCCCCCATGGCGCTTCGCCCCTGGGCCCGCACGTCACCTTGAGCATCGGCGTGGCGGCCCTGCAGCCCACGGCGGAAATGACAGAAAAGCAATTGGTGCGCGACGCGGACCAGGGGCTCTACCAGGCCAAGGCCGCCGGACGGGCGCGTTGCATGCGGTGGCGCTGAGCGAACAGCCCCCCACTGAGGCGGCCGCAAAGCAAAAAGGCTTCGCACTGCGAAGCCTTTTTTGCTTTTGGCACCCCAGCCGTTCATCCGAACGCGGGGGTGGCCATAACCTGTTTTACTGGTTGTAGACGCGCTTCAGATCGGCAACGCACTTGTCCTTGACGTCACCGTTCATGGCATCGCAACGCTCCTTGGCGGCCTTGTACTCGGCTTCGCGCTTTTCTTCAGCGGCGTCCTTCTTCACTTCGGCGACCTTGGCGTCCTTCTTGGCCATGTTGTCCGAAGGCTTGGCCTGGGCGCGAGCCACCTTGGCGTCTTCCTTGGCCTTCACGTGGGCGGCCTTGGCATCCTTCACGCAGACGTCCTTGGCATTGCCTTGCTGGTCATCGCACTTTTCCTTGGCGACGTCGTAGGCGGCGTCAGCGCGGGCTTCGTTCACCTTGTAGGTGGCCTTGTCGCTGGGCTTGTACTGGGCTTCCAGCTCGGCCTTGGCGACCTTCTCGGCACCCTTGGCTTCCTTCATGCAGACGTCCTTGGCGTTGGCCGTCATGCTGTCGCACTTCTGCTTGTTCATCTTGTAGTCGGCAGAGATGCGGTCCTTGGCGGCGCTGTGCTCTTCCTTGGTCATGGCCATGCCGCTGGTGGCGAGAAGGCCGGCGGCCACGATGGCCAGAAGATTGCGTGCGTGTTTCATATTTTTCTCCTCAATGTCTGTAGGGGGGTGCGGTTGTCGATTTGCCTTGTGGCAGCACGGCGAACACCGCTGGTTTTTAAAAGTGGGAAAGGCCCGGGATTTACTTGTCGAAACGGAATTCGGGGTGGCGGTCCTGCCAGGACTTCAGTTCCTTCTCGGCGGCATCCTTGGCCAGACCCTGGCGCTCTTGCAGCTTGCCCAGGAACTGGTCGCGCTTGCCGGCTGCCACGTCAAGATCGTCGTCCGTCAGCTTGCCCCATTGCTCCTTGATCTTGCCGGTGAATTGCTTCCAGTTTCCCTTGACGGTGTCTTCATTCATGGCACAAGTCCTCTTGGTTATTCGCTTCAGCCCTCCACTCCGAGACGGTTTGGAACCCTGGCTGGATGCGATGGACGAACTGTAAAAGTGCCCCCTCGGGGCAGGCGTAGTCATCCGGGGGCAGCACGCGTCAGCCCAGGCCTACGGTTGATAAGGACAAAAAAAAAGGGGCGTGCAGTGCACGCCCCTTTCGGCTATGAGCCCATGCGCTCAGTGCGCCAGATGCAGCCCGCATTCGCGGTTGTCCTCGCCCTTCGTCGGGTCCACGTAGTCGAAGTTGTTGGGCAGTTGGTGGGCCACGAGGTATTCGTACAGGTCCTTGGACGACCAGTGCAGCAGCGGTGCGACCTTGAGCAGGCCGTCGGGGTTGATGCTCACCGGGTCCATCTGCGCGCGCACGGCCGTGTCGGTGGCGCGCAGCGCGGTGAACCACACTTGCGGCGCGGTCTCGCGCAGCGCGCGGGCGAAGGGCTCGAGCTTGACCTCTTCGGTGAAGGCGGCATGCCGCGGATCGTCGAGCGCGGGCACCGGGCCTTCGACAGCCTCGCGGTGGGCGCGCGAGCGGCGTGGCAGGTAGATCGACAGGTTCAGGCCAAGCTGCCGGGTCACCTCGTCGGCGAACTGGTAAGTGGCCTCGGTGTTGTAGCCGTTGTCCATCCACACCACCGGCACGTCGGGCCGGGCCCGCGTGACCATGTGCAGGATGACGGCCTCGAACGGCCGGAAATTGGTGGTGACGATGGTGGGCCGGCCCAGGCCCACGGCCCAGTCCACGAGGCCCTGGGCGTCCTTGCCGAGTTCGGCGTTGATTCTTGCGAGGTCGATGCTGCTCATTCCATGCTCCAACGGGACCGGGCGCGAGCGGCCCGGTGGGACGGGCGATTGTGCCTTTTGCGCCGCAGGGCCGCAGCCGGCCGGCCACGCGCCCCTGCCGCCCGGCGGGGCACCGGAGCGCCGCAGTACGGCAAAAATACAACAATAAGAATCATTCCCATTCTCTTTTTATAATCGGCGTTCCATGCCGCACCCCGCCTCGCTTCCTCCGCCGCCCGAGCCCCTGCTGGCCGCCCTGGTGAAGCACTACGAAGACCTGGTGGGGTCGCTGCGGCACCGCTTCGGGGACGAGTGCTTTCCGCGCGAGATCGTGAACGACCTGTGCGTGCGGCTGCTCGAGCGCCCGGTGCCCGGCGAGATCGCCAATCCGCTCGCGTTCCTGCGCTGCGTGGCGCGGGACCTGGCCATCGACCGCTACCGCGCCCAGGCCCGGCGCCGCGAGACGGCGCACGAGCACCCCGAGGCGGACGCCCCCGTCCCTTCGGCCGCGCCGCTGTCGCCGCCGGACTGGCGCTGGCCGCCCACCAGCGCCAGCGGGCGCTGCTGG
>NZ_BAAJYT010000242.1:0-5421 GCF_057541515.1 Acidovorax sp. KNOB132 | reverse complement strand
CCACCCCCGCCACCCCCGCCACCCCCGCCGCACCCCAACACCAGCGACGCCACCACGACCAGCACGGCACCGCGCGCCATCCATTTCCCTTTGGCCATCTTTCGTTCACTCCCTTTTTTGATGGATCGACACGGACCCGCGCCACGCCGCTCAGAGGCGTGCGCACGGTCTCCCATTCCTTGTTCTTCGTTGACCCGTGGTTCTCATTTGGCCAGCGCCTTGAGCGCCAGCTTGATCCCGTCGCTCACCCCCACGTCCTGGGGCAGCGCCTTCAGCGCGGCCGCGGCTTCCTTGTCGTTGTAGCCCAGCGCCAGCAGGGCCTGCAGGATGTCGGCCTGCGCGTCGCTCGTGGCGTGCGCATGGGCGCCGATGTCGGCCCCCAGCTTGCCCTTGAGCTCTAGCAGCAGGCGCTCGGCGGTCTTCTTGCCGATGCCGGGCACCTTCACCAAGCGCCCCGCCTCCTGCAGGGACACGGCCTGCGCCAGGTCGGACACGCCCATGCCGCTCAGGATGGACAGCGCGGTGCGCGGGCCCACCCCGGAGATCTTGATGAGTTCGCGGAACGCCTGGCGCTCCGGCGCCGTGGCAAAGCCGTAGAGCAGTTGCGCGTCCTCGCGCACAATGAATTGGGTGAGCAGGGCCACGCGCTCCCCCACGGGCGGCAGGTTGTAGAAGGTGCTCATGGGCACCTGCACCTCGTAGCCAACGCCGTGGCAGTCCAGCAGCACTTCTGGCGGGTTCTTTTCCAGCAGCGTGCCGGTGAGTTTGCCTATCATTGATGTCCTTCGCCGCACCGTTGCGGCCATCCAACCGGAATTATCCGCGTGATCCTGAGACACACCTTCACCCCCCACAACAACAACCGGCTGTCGCACCTGTGCGGCCCGGCCGATGCCAACCTGCGCACCATCGAGACGGCGCTGTCGGTCAGCATCGCGCACCGGCACGAGCAGTTCAAGGTGGATGGGCCGAAGGCCAAGGCCACCCAGGCGATGGAGCTGCTCCAGGCGCTGTACGAAATGGCCGAGCGGCCCATCGCCGAGGAGCACCTGCAGCTCATGCTGGCCGGCGACAGCGCCATGCTGGAGGCGCCCGGTGACGGCGCGGTGACGCTCAACACCCGCCGCGCCGACCTGCGCGCGCGCACCCCCACGCAGAGCAACTATCTGGACAACATCGCCAGCCACGACATCACCTTCGGCATCGGCCCCGCCGGCACCGGCAAGACCTACCTGGCCGTCGCCTGCGCGGTGGACGCCCTGGAGCGCAACGCGGTGCAGCGCATCGTGCTGACGCGCCCGGCGGTCGAGGCCGGCGAGCGCCTGGGCTTTCTGCCCGGCGACCTCACGCAGAAGGTGGACCCGTACCTGCGCCCGCTGTACGACGCCCTCTACGACCTGATGGGCTACGAGAAGGTGCAGAAGGCCTTCGAGCGCAATGCGCTGGAGATCGCGCCGCTGGCCTTCATGCGCGGGCGCACGCTGAACAACGCCTTCATCATCCTGGACGAGGCCCAGAACACCACGCCCGAGCAGATGAAGATGTTCCTCACCCGCATCGGCTTCGGCGCCCGCGCCGTGGTGACGGGCGACGTGAGCCAGATCGACCTGCCCAAGGGCGCGATGAGCGGCCTGATCGACGCCGAGCGGGTGCTCAAGCGCGTCAAGGGCATCGCGATCACCCGGTTCACCACCGCCGACGTGGTGCGCCACCCGCTCATCGCCCGCATCGTGGACGCCTACGATGCCCAGCGCGCGGCGGGCAGCCGCGCAGGACACTCCTGAATCAATAGCACAACGCCCTAGTGAAACATGCGCCAGAGGCCCAAATGACCCTGAACCATCTGACCCTGTCGCTGCAGTTCGCGCGCTTTCCCGGGGTGCAGGAACACCGCGCCGCCCTGCCCCGCCATGCCGCGGCGCGCTTCATCCGCCACGCGCTGTCCAGCGACGCCGAGATCTCCGTGCGCATCGTCGATGCGGAAGAAGGCCAGGCCCTCAACCGCGAGTACCGCCGCAAGGATTACGCCACCAACGTGCTCACCTTCGACTACGCACAGGAGCCCCTGGTGATGGCCGACCTCGTGCTGTGCGCGCCCGTGGTGGCGCGCGAGGCGCGCGAGCAGAACCGCGACCTGCGCGCGCACTACGCCCACCTGCTGGTGCACGGCACGCTGCACGCCCAGGGCTGGGACCATGAAACCAGCGCCGAGGACGCCGACGAGATGGAGGCGTACGAGACGGCCATCCTGCAGGAACTGGGCTTCGACGACCCGTACGCGGACTGAGCCGGCCACGGCGCGGGCCGCGCCCTCCCCACCGCTGAAAAGCCGGATGGTGCCTCCAAACAGCCCCATGCCGGGGTTTTGATTGCCTGTTTAGCTATTATTTCGATAGCGAACCATCCGCTGGCGCCATGCGCAGCGGAATGGTGACCGGCCCGTCGTTCACCAGATGCACCTGCATGTCGGCCGCGAAGCGCCCGGTTTCCACCACCGGGTGCAGCGCCCGTGCCCGGGCCACGAACAGGTCGTACAGCCGCCGTCCCTCGTCCGGCGCCGCCGCCTGGGTGAAGCTCGGGCGGTTGCCGCCGGAGGTGTCGGCGGCCAGCGTGAACTGGCTCACGACGAGCAGGCCGCCGCCCACGTCCTGCACGCTGCGGTTCATCTTGCCCGCCTCGTCGGTGAACACGCGCAGCTTGAGCAGCTTGGCCAGCAGCCGGTCGGCCTCGGCATCGGTGTCGCCGCGCTCGGCGCACAGCAGCACCAGCAGGCCCGGGCCGATGCGGCCCACGGTCTCGCCATCGACTTCCACGCGCGCTTCGCGCACGCGCTGCAACACGCTCATCATGGTGGGGAATCCTTCGGTTCTTCCAGAAATGCCTCCACCCCGACGGGCAGCAGCTCAATGGTCACGCGCAGCCCGGGCACGGCGCGCATCAGGGCGGCCTCCACGGCGCCGCGCAGCTGGGCGGCGCGCCCCAGGCTCCACTCGGCGGGCACGTGCATGTGCAGGCCGGCAAAGCGGCGCTGCCCGGCCTGGCGCGTGATGAGGTGGTCGAAGCGCACCTGCGGCGCGCCCTGCGCGAAGCCGCGCAGCGCCGCGTCGATGGCCGCCTGCGCCTCGGGCTCCACGGCCGCGTCCATCAGGCCCTGGGAGGCGCGCCACACCATGTGCGCCCCTTCCCGCAGGATGTTCAGCGCCACGGCCATGGCCACCACCGGGTCCAGCCAGAGCCAGCCGGTCGCGCTGGCCGCGCCGATGCCGACGACCACGCCCGCCGAGGTCCAGACATCGGTGACGAGGTGGCGCGCATCGCCCTCCAGCGCCACCGACCGGTGCACGCGCGCGGAGCGGAACATCAGCCACGCCAGACCGCCGTTGAGCGCCGAGCTGACCACCGACAGCGCCAGGCCCCAGCCGACCTGCTCCAGCGGCTGCGGTGAGGACAGCCGGTGCGCCGCCGCCCAGAAGATGGCGGCGGAGGCCCCCACAATCAGAATGCCCTCGAACCCGGAAGAAAAATACTCGGCCTTGTGGTGCCCGTAGGGGTGGTCGTCGTCCGCCGGGCGCTGTGCCACGGTCACCATGGCCAGCGCGAACACCGCGCCCGCCAGGTTGACGAATGACTCCAGCGCATCGGACAGCAGCCCCACCGAGCCGGTGAGGTGCCAGGCCAGCGTCTTGAGCACGATGGTGACCAGCGCCACGGCCACCGAGCCCCACAGCAGCGTGCGGGGCGCGGGCGCGGCAGGACCGGTGCGGCCCGGGGCGCTCGGATCGGAAGGCAGGGGGCGGGAGGGCATGGGCTGGCAAGGAAAGCGCCGGGGCCGCCATTCTGCCCCGAACGGCGCCATCCCGACCCGCCGGCGGCCTGCCACGGCGAGCCCGCCACGCCCGCGAGGCCCCCATCCACTGCGGCCTGGCCGGCACCCGGAAGGGGATGCGCGAGAGAGCGCTCGCGCCCCGCCCGGCTCAGGCCGGCAAGCCGTTGAACTTGCGCAGCGTCTTGTCGACCAGCCCTTCGGGCAGATAGCGGCGCAGCGAGCGGACCTGGGTGGACTGCTTGCCGGCCGAATAGCGCAGTTTGGGCCGGATGGCCGTGGCGGCCTTCACGACGGCGTCGGCGACGATCTGCGGCGCATCGCCCGCCTCCACCCATTGGCGCATGAGCGCTTCGCTGCGGGCGCGATCGTCGGCATAGTCCGCGAGGGGGCGGTCGGCGCGCGACAGGTTTTCCTCGAACGCCGTGCGCGTCACACCGGGCTCCACCAGAACCACGCGGATGCCGAACCGGCGCACTTCGTGGTCGAGGGATTCCGAGTAGCCCTCGATCGCGTGCTTGGTCGATGCGTAGAAGGCGTTGAAGGGCGCCGGAATCAGCCCCAGGATCGAGCTCATGTTGATGATGCGGCCGCTCTTTTGGGCCCGCATGAGCGGCAGCACCGCGTTGACGACGCGGGCGACGCCGAAGACGTTGACGTCGAACAGGCGCTGCGCCTGCCCGATCGAGGATTCCTCGGCCCCGCCCAGCAGGCCCACGCCGGCGTTGTTGACGACCAGATCGATGCGCCCTGCCCGCCTGGCCACCTCGTCCACGAAGCGCTGGACCGACGCCTCGTCCGTCACGTCGCAAGCCAGCATCGTGACGCCGGCGGGCGGATCGGCGGGTGCCTTGCGGCTGGTGCCGAAGACCTGGTAGCCCGCCTGCACCAGGGACCGGGCGGTCACGAGCCCGATGCCCGACGACGCCCCCGTCACGACGGCGATACCCCTGTTCGTCTTGCGCATTGTTTTCCTTTCGTCATGGGCCGGATGGCCGACGAAGGGATATTGATATCAAAACAGTATTAAGTCACTACTGAAAAGATATTATCAAAGCACATTGGGGCGTCTCTCCGTCAGGCATACAGCCGCGAGGCGTTCTGCCGGACCGTGCCGGCCCGGTCCGGGCCCAGCGCCTCCACCACCGGCTGCCACACCGAATCGTAGGCCGGCATGGCGTCGGCGGCGAACGACGTGTGCGGCCAGTCCGAGCCCCACACCAGCCGCCCGGGCGCCAGGTCGGCCACACGCCGGACCGTCTCCTGCAGCGCGCCGTAGGCGCTTGCGCGCGCAGCCGGTACCAGCCGGACAGCTTGATCCACGCGCCCTGCGCGGCCAGCGCCGCGAGGGCGCTCCATGCCGCGTCGTCCGCCGGCAACTCGGCATGCAGGCCCGCCAGGTGGTCGAGCACGCAGGCCACGCCGGTCCGGTCGTGCAGCGCCGCGATCTCCGCCAGATGCTCCGGGCCCGCGTACCACTGCACGTGCCAGCCGCGCTCGCGCAGGCGCGGCGCCACGGCGCGAAACGCCTCGGGCCCGTTGCCCACCGGCGAGACGCGGTTGAAGCGCACGCCCCGCACGCCCAGCGCGTGCATGCG
>NZ_BAAJYT010000241.1:0-5479 GCF_057541515.1 Acidovorax sp. KNOB132 | reverse complement strand
CCGAGCAGCTGTGGCTGCATGCGCAAAAGGACCAGCTCACCGAAGTGGAGAACGACGAGGACAAGTGGTCGGCCGCGACGGCGCAAGACCATCGATCGGGACGAGACCAACGTCATCCACCGCGACCGCACCGAGACCGTGGACCGCAACGAAAAGATCACCGTGCACGGCTGGCGCACCGAGGAAGTCGATGGCGACGAGACCATCACCGTCCACTCCAACCGCACCGAGCGGGTGGACCACGACGAAAAGATCAGCATCGGCGACAACCGAAGAGAAGACGTCGGCATCGACGAGACGGTGAGCATCGGCAAGAACCGCAGCAAGACCATCGGCAAGAACGAGAAAGACCAGATCGGCAGCAACTGGACCATCCAGGTCGGGAAGATGAAAACCGAGACCGTGGGCATGGTGGCCCTGCAGAACGTCGGCATGGCCAAGATGATGAACATCGGCATGGCCTACAGCGTGAACGTTGGCATGGTGCGCAACGACCTGGTGGGCATGCACTGGAGCCGCAGCGTGGGCAAGGACGACAGCGTGAGCGTGGGCGGGGACCGCAGCGCGCAGGTGACGGGCGGCGACAGCCTGCAGGTGGGCAAGGCGCTGGCCGTGAAGGCGCAGCAGATCACGCTGGAGGCGGACCAGGAGATCACCCTGCGCTGCGGGGCGAGCACCGTGCGGCTCACGCCGGCGCTGATCGAAGTGCTGTCCAGCCTGGACAAGCTCAACTGCTGAGGCGGGCCGGCGGGGGCTGCCCTGCAGGGCCTTCGCGCGCTGGCGCGGCCCCAAACCCGATGCGATGGCCGGAAGCCCCGAGGCGATTGGCGCAAAGACTTACCTCTCCCCCTTGCCTGAACCTGGCAAACGATCCCAAGAAAGAGCGACAGCATGAGTGGCAAACCAGCGGCACGGCAAAGCGACATGACCCAAAAGGGCGGGCCGATCGTTCAGGGCTCGGCCACCGTGCTGATCGGCTCGGCGGGGGGCGTGGCGTGCTCCGTGTGCCCGGGCGGCATGGCGGTGGGCAGCCCCGTCAACCCGGCGCTGGGGGCCAAGGTGCTGATGGGCGGGGACGAGCTGGACTTCAGCCTGCCCGGGCCGATGCCGCTCGTGTGGCAGCGCCAGTACAGCAGCTACGTGAACGAAGAACATGGGGCGGCCTGCGGGCTGCTGGGCTACGGCTGGAAGCTGCCCATGGAGATCGCCGTGCGGCTGGAGGCTGGGCGCACCGTGCTGCTGGACACCGGGGGGCGGGCCATCACCTTCGGCGAGCCGCTGGCGCCCGGCGAAGCGCTGTACAGCGCCAGCGAAGACCTGTGGCTGATGCGAGGTGGCGGTGCAGGCAGCGCGTTGCCTGCCGGCGCGCCTGCCTCGCGCATCCCTAGCGAGCTGCAGCCCTGGGCCTGGCAGCCGCGCTGGGCCCACGTGCCCCAAGAGGCCCGGGCCGACGCGCGGTGCGTGATCGCCGCCTCGGGCAACGGCGGCGCCGTGTGGCTGCTGTGGCCGGGGGAGGACGGGCACCACCGTGTGGGCCGGGTGCTGGACCGCTTCGGGCGCAGCCAGCACTACGGATACGACGAGCACGGGCGGCTGGCCGGCATCACCGACGGCAGCGGGCGGCGCTATGCACTGCACTACAACCGGGAGCGGGACCGGGAAGGGGCCGCCGCCGCGGCCCCAACCACTGCCACTACCAGCGCCACCGCCGCCGCCACCGCCACCGCCCACCCGCTGCTCGGCCCGGACAGCGGCGAGCGCCTGACCGGCGTGGACTGCGTGCACAACCCGCTGGATGCGGCCTGCACCGGCCCGGGCTACCGGGTGGCGCTGGTGCGCTACCGCTACGACAGCGCGGGCGACCTGGTGGAGGTACTGGGGCGGGACGGCCAGCGCACGCGCGAGTTCGGCTACGACCGGGTGCACCGCATGGTGCGCCACCGGGTGCGCAGCGGCCCGCTGCACACCTACGTCTATGAAGACCAGGGCGTGGCCATGCCCCGGCCCGGCGCCCGCGTGGTGGAGCAGCACAACGAGCAGGGACTGTCGTACCTCTTCGAATACCGCGATCCCCCCGCCATCCCTCCCGCCACCCCGGCTGCGATCGGCGAGTCCGAGACGGACCCCGACACCCCAGTCCCCGACACCCTGCAGCCCGTGCCGCAGCCCATGCTGCAGCCCGTGCCGGTGAGCGAAGTGCGCGTGCGCGACAGCCTGAACCGGCTCACCCGCTACCACTTCGAAGGCGCGGGCGGAGACAAGCGCCTGGTGCGCCTCGTGCTGCCCGATGGCGCCGAGCAGCGCGACCGCTACGACAGCGCGGGCCGGCGCGTGGCGCACACCGATCCGCTGGGGCGCACCACCTGGTGGCGCTACGACGGCGCCGGGCGGCTGCTGGGCACGCAGCACCCCGACGGGCGCAGCACCCGCTATCGCTGGGGCGAGGCAGGCTCGGCGCAGGACGGCCTGCTGCTGCAGAGCGTGGGCCTGGGGGCGCTGCCAACCCACATGGACTACGACGCCTGGGGCCGGCTGCGGCAGGTGACCGTGGGCGATCCCCAGGGCCTGGATGCCCCGGCCCTGGCCACCCGCTTCGAATACGCCCCCCTGACCGCCGAGGGCGCCATCGACCCCGCCACGCAGCCCTGGTGCGACCAGCCCGTGGCCGTCATCGACGCGCAGGGCGGGCGCAAGGAACTGGCCTACAACGGCTGCGGGCAACTCACGCGCCACACCGACTGCTCGGGCCGGGTGCATGCCTGGCACTACGGCGCCTTTGGCGAAGTGCGCGAGAGCATCGATGCCCTGAACCAGCGCACGCGCTACCAGTACGACGGCGCGGGCCGGCCCACCCGCGTCATGGCGCCCGACGGCTCGCAGGTGCAATACCGCTGGGGCCCGAACGGCCAATTGCAGGCGGCCACGCACAGTGCGCAGCCCGTGGGGGAGGGGGATGCCGCGGGCCACAGCGCCCTGCCCAGCACCTCCGTCACCTACGGGCACGACCTGTGGGGCCGCGTCGTCGCGCAAACCCAGGCCGGCCAGGGATTCGCGCTGCGCTACGACGTGGCGGGCCGTCTGGTGGAGCTCATCAACGAGAACCAGGCCGTCACCCGCTTCGTGCACGACGTGCAGGACCGGCTGGTGCAAGAGGTGGGATTCGACGGGCGCGTGCAGGTCTATGGATACGACGCCGCCGGCCAGCTTGTGCACAAGAGCGACGGGCACGGGCAGGGCCACCACCCGGGCGTGCAGGGGATGGTTGAGCAAGGAATGGCCGGGCAGGGGACGGCCGCCCAAGGGCTGGGCGCCACCGTGAGGAGCCGCAACCACCACGATGCGGGCGGGCGCATCGTGGCCCGTGTCCTGGTCCGCTCCCCGGGCCTGCCAAGCGCGCAGGGCAACGACGCCAGCGCCCATGACCGCGGCGAGAGCCTGCAGATCCAGGCCTACGAGTACGACGACCGCGGCGCCCTCGCCGTGGCCCGCACGTGGAGCGCGCACCTGCCCTGGGTGGCAGAACAAGGCCGCGCCCACCCCCAGACCCACCCCCAGACCCACGTCCAGACCCACGTCCAGACCCTGGGCGAGCAATGGCTGGACGCGCCCGCCCCGCTGCTGCAAGCCCTGCTGGCCCTGGGCGCAACCTCTGCCGCACAGCCCGATCCGGCCCTGGCCGAAGCCGCGCAGCGCCTGCAGGCCGAGCGCCTCATCGCCGACACGCGCGTGGCCCTGGAGCGCGATGCCTTCGGGCGGTCCACGGGCGAGGCGCAGACCCTGTACCGGCAGGCGCATGCCGCGCCCCTGCTGGGCGGCGAACCAGAGCCCGAGTTCGAACACCGCATCGCGCACCGCCTGGGGGCGCTGGGGCAGCGGCTGGGCAGCCAGCTGCAGGGCCTGGGCGAGCTGGACTGGCTGGCCTACGGCTCGGGCCACGTGCACGGGCTGCTGCTGGACAAGACCCCGGTGCTGGCCATCGAACGCGATGCGCTGCACCGGGAGGTCGCGCGCAGCCTGCAGCTGGAGGGCGGCGCGCAACGGGTCCATGCCGCAGTCACCCAGACCCGGCGCCTGGACCCCATGGGCCGGCTGCTGCAGCAGGACTGGCAAGGCCTGCCCTCGGCAGGATTGGCGCAGGCACCGGGCCCGCTCGCCGCCCTGTCCGTGCGCCGCTACACCTACGACGCGCTGGGCCAACTGGTGGGCGTGCAGACCCCGTTGGATGCCACGCGCTACCACTACGACGTGCACCAGCGCTGATCGGCGTGGCGCATGCGGCCGCCGACGCCGTGCAGCAGCGGCGCTGGCGGCTCGATCCGGCGGGCAACCGGCTGCCGGACCCCTCGGGCCAGGACGCGGCCCCGGGTGCGGACCGCCAGGACTGGGCGAGCCAGGTGCAGCAGAACCTTCACGACCCGGGCTTCGATCTGCTGCAGCCGCAGGGCGGTGAGCGAGGCCGCGCGGGCGGGCCGGTGCAGCAGTGGCCGGGCAACCGCATCGGCTGGAGCAACGGCGGGGCCGGGGCCGGAGCCGGTGCGCAGGGGGGCACCCTGCAGTACCGCTACGACGCCTTCGGCAACCGGGTGCAGGCGCAGCACGCCGATGGGCGCACGCTGCGGCTGGAGTACGACGCGCTGCACCAGTTGGCGGCGGTGTTCGAGCAGGCGCCAGGCGAGCCGGGCTGGACGCCGGTGGCGCGCTACCGCTACGACGCGTTCGGGCGGCGTCTGGGCAAGACCATGGTTCGAGAAGGACATCAGGAGACCACCCACTACGGCTGGGACGGCGACCGGCTGGTGCACACGCAGGATGGGCAAGGCATCCGGCACACGGTGTACGAGCCGGCCAGCTTCGTGCCGCTGCTGCAGCTGCAGCGCAGGCAGGGGGCCAAGGATGCGGTGCAGTTGCTGATGGGCCTGGGCGCGCAGGCGGGCGAAGACGCCACGGATGCGGCGGACAGCTTCGCGGCCATGCCGCGGGCGCAGCGGGAGATGGTGCAGGCGGCGCTGAACACCGTGCTGGACCCCGCCAGCGGCGCGCAGGCACTGGCCCTGGTGCAAAAACACATGCCGCAGGATCTGGCGCAGGCCATGGCGGGCAGCGTGGGCCAGTTGCAGGCCGAGCGGCAGGCCCAGGCAGCGGGCAACCCGCTCACCATCCGGCACTACCTGTGCGACCACCTGGGCACGCCGATCGGGCTGGTGGATGGCAACGGAGAGAAGGCCGGCGAGATCACCTGGGCGGCCAGCTACGGCGCCTGGGGAGATGTGCAGGAGGAATACAACCCGCACCGGATCGAGCAGAGCATCCGGCTGCAGGGCCAGCAGATCGATGCCGAGACCGGGCTGCATTACAACCGCTTCAGGTACTACGACCCTCACCTGGGCAGTACATCACGCAGCGAACATCTCGGTCGCGAAGTGGCCCGAGCTGCCGATGCCAGCCGTTCCGGCAGTGATGCGGCCGGGCTCCTTGCGGG
>NZ_BAAJYT010000240.1:0-5485 GCF_057541515.1 Acidovorax sp. KNOB132 | reverse complement strand
TCGCTCACGCGCTGCACGCTGCTCACGATCTCTTCCATGGTCGTGCCCGCGTCCTGCACCAGCGCGAGCCCGCTTCCACCTTCTCGACCGAGTTGCCGATGAGCGCCTTGATTTCCTTGGCCGCTTCGGCCGAGCGACCGGCCAGGCTGCGCACCTCGCTCGCCACCACGGCAAAGCCGCGGCCCTGTTCGCCGGCGCGGGCGGCTTCCACCGCAGCGCTCAGCGCCAGGATGTTGGTCTGGAAGGCAATGCTGTCGATCACGCCGATGATGTCGGAGATCTTCTTGCTGCTGTCGTGGATGCCCTTCATGGTTGCCACGACCTGCGTCACCACGTCGCCTCCCTTTTGCGCGATGGCGCTGGCGCCGGCGGCCAGCTGGTTGGCCTCCCGGGCGTTGTCGGCGTTCTGCTTGACGGTGGAGCTGAGCTGCTCCATCGACGCGGCGGTCTGCTGCAGCGCCGAGGCCTGCCGCTCGGTGCGCTGGGCCAGGTCGTTGTTGCCGGAGGCGATCTCCGCGCTGGCCGTGGCCACGCCTTCGGCGTTGTTGCGCACGTTCACCACGACGTCCGTCAGCGAAGCCTGCATGGTCGCCATGGTCTGCAGCAGCGGACTGAATTCGTCGTGGGCGCTGTCCATCACGGGCTGGGTGAAGTTGCCCTGGCGCACCCGGTCGGCCACGTCCTGCGACACCTTCACGCGGGTGCGCAGCAGCCTTGCGATGTACCAGGAAAAAGCGATCAGGCCAATGGCGATCACCGTGACCAGGGCGGTGAGCTGGCGCCGCGTGGCGTCGGCAGCGGACTGGATCCCCTGTACCTCCGTTGCCAGCGTTTGGCTCTGGCGCTCGCGTTCGGCCTTCAGCCAGGCCTGCATGGGCATGAAGGTGGGAATGGTCCTTTCCATCAGCATGGACTGCGCCTGCGGCTGCTGCCCCCCACGCACCAGGGCCATGTTGGCCTCGGCGGCGGGCCAGGTGGCGCGCTGCAGCTGTAGCCAGTCGCGCTCGAAGGCGTCGCGGCCGGCCTGGTTGGTCACCCCCTGCAGGAACGCGTCATCGTTGCGGGTGATCTGCTGGCGCATCGCGTCGATGTCCTTGGCCGCGGCGTCGATGCCCTGGGGCGACTGCACCAGCAGCGCCTGGCGCAGGTCCAGCAGCACTTGCGTCACGCTCAGCTCGGTGCTGGCGATGAGCCCGAGCTGGAGCACGCGTGTCTTGCCGGCCACGTCGGCCAGCCGCGCCACTTCCGAGAGCTGGAGCCAGGAGGTGAGGGCAAGGGCCGACAGTGCGGCGATCAATAGCAGGGACACGCCATGCAGGCGGGTGCCGATGCTCAGTCCGTTGAAGAATTTCATGGGGTTTCCTGGCTCTCTGCGCTGAAGGGATGCCCTGGGGGGCATCGGGGGATCGGACCGGTGGAAGATGGCTTGGACGTGGCACGTAGCGGTGCCCATTCGATCGAGTTTGCGAAGGGCCGAAACCTGCAGGCTGCGTGCTGGCCTGCTGGGACTATCGGCATCCTATGGAGGCGATTAGCATCCCAGGTTGCGCCAGGTCAATCAAAGCAGTTTCCGGCGTGTGGGGCAGGCAGGCCCTAGACTCGGTGCGTCAGGCATGCATGTTGCATTCCTGCCCTTCTTTTTCGTCATGGTCGCTGGGTCCAGCCCTGGTGCACCGCTAAAGGAATGTTCCTATGAAAGTCCTCGACTCCATCGTTGCGCAGGCCGCCGGCATCGCCGCTGTGCGCCGCGACATCCACGCGCATCCCGAACTGTGCTTTGAAGAAGTCCGCACCGCCGACGTGGTGGCCGGCAAGCTCACCGAATGGGGCATTCCCATCCACCGCGGCCTGGGCAAGACGGGCGTGGTCGGCATCGTGCACGGGCGCGACGGCGGCGCCTCGGGCCGGGCCATCGGCCTGCGCGCCGACATCGACGCGCTGCCCATCACCGAATTCAACACCTTCGCCCACGCCAGCACCCACCCCGGCAAGATGCACGCCTGCGGCCACGACGGCCACACGGCCATGCTGCTGGCCGCGGCGCAGCACTTCGCCAAGCACCGCGACTTCGACGGCACCGTGTACCTGATCTTCCAGCCGGCGGAGGAGGGCGGCGGCGGCGCGCGCGTGATGATCGAGGATGGCCTGTTCGAGCAGTTCCCGATGCAGGCCGTGTTCGGCATGCACAACTGGCCCGGCATGAAGGCCGGCCAGTTCGCCGTGAGCCCCGGCCCGGTGATGGCCTCCAGCAACGAGTTCAAGATCGTCATCCGCGGAAAGGGCAGCCACGCGGCCATGCCGCACATGGGCACCGATCCCGTGCCGATCGCCTGCCTGATGGTGCAGGCCTTCCAGAACATCATCAGCCGCAACAAGAAGCCGGTGGATGCGGGCGTGATCTCGGTCACCATGATCCACACCGGCGAGGCCACCAATGTGGTGCCCGACAGCTGCGAACTGCAGGGCACGGTGCGCACCTTCAGCGTCGAGGTGCTGGACATGATCGAGCGCCGCATGAAGCAGGTGGCCGAACACACCTGCGCCGCGCACGAGGCCACGTGCGAGTTCGAGTTCGTGCGCAACTACCCGCCCACCATCAACTCGCCTGCCGAAGCGGAGTTCGCGCGCCAGGTCATGGCCGGCATCGTGGGCGAGGCCAACGTGGTGCGGCAGGAGCCCACCATGGGCGCGGAAGACTTCGCCTTCATGCTGCAGGCCAAGCCCGGCGCCTACTGCTTCATCGCCAACGGCGATGGCGACCACCGCGCCATGGGCCATGGCGGCGGCCCCTGCACGCTGCACAACCCGAGCTACGACTTCAATGACGACCTGATCCCGCTCGGCGCCACCTACTGGGTGCAGCTGGCACAAGGCTGGCTGTCCCGGCCGGCCGGCTGATCCGCTGGCGCGTGCCGGCCTCCATCCTGGCTCCCACGGGCGCCGGATGGCATTCCTGTTTTTCGGGTGCTTCGGGCGCCTGCGCCCTGCCGCTCGCGGCGGGGTTTTTGCGTTGCCTTTTTTTGCCTCCCGGCCTCTTGAACGGAGATCTTCATGATCGGTATCGCCCCGGCGTTTTCCCCCAGCTACGCGCGCGCCCGCACCCAATTCCTGGAGGCCGCCGCGGCCGCCGGATTGCTGGTGGAGTCGCACACGCACCCGCTCAAGGGGCGCGACGGCGAGACGCTGGCGATGGACGTGGTGCGCGACGGCCCGGACCATGCGCAACACCTGCTCATCGTGAGCAGTGCCTGCCATGGGGTCGAAGGCTACTGCGGCAGCGGCGTGCAGGTGTTCGCCCTGCACGACGAGGCCTGGCGCGCCAAGGCCCGCGAGCAGGGCGTGGCCGTGCTCTACGTGCATGGGCTCAACCCGTATGGCTTCTCGCACATCCGCCGGGCCACGCACGAGAACGTGGACCTGAACCGCAATTTCCACGACTTCACCCGGCCGCTGCCGGAGAACGCGGCCTACCGCGAGATCCAGCCGCTGCTGCTGCCCGACCAGTGGCCGCCCACGGCCGAGAACCGCGAGGCGGTGTTCCGCTTCATCGCCGAGCGCGGCGAGGCCGCGTGGCAGGCCGCCATCAGCCGCGGCCAGCATGAGTTTCCGGGTGGGCTGTTCTTCGGCGGCACGGCCCCGACCTGGAGCAACCGCACCTTGCGCCAGGTGCTGCGCGAGCAGGGCGAGCACGCCCGGCGCATCGCCTGGATCGATCTGCACACGGGCCTGGGGCCGAGCGGCCATGGCGAGCGCATCTATGCCGGCCGGGACGATGCCGCCTCGGTGCAGCGGGCGCGCGACTGGTGGGCCGGCGGCGGCGCCACGCCGGTCACCTCGATCTACGACGGTTCGTCCACCTCGGCTTTTCTCACGGGCCTGATGTGGAACAGCGTGTACGAAGAATGTCCACAGGCCGAAATCACCGGCATCGCGATGGAATACGGCACGGTGCCGGTGCTGGAGGTCATGCAGGCCCTGCGCGCCGAGCACTGGCTGAACCTGCATCCGGAGGCTCCGGCTGAGCTGGCAACGCAGATCAGGGCTCAAATGCTGGCCGCCTTCTACACCGACACCGACGCCTGGAAAGGCCAGGTGGTGAGCCAGGCGCGACAGTCGATGTTCCAGGCCGTGGACGGGCTTTGCGGCCCCGCATAGCGCTGCGGCGATAGATCCTCTGCATCCGTGGGACACGGGGGGCTGGCATTTCCTGCGAATAACGCGAACAATGTCCCCTGCGCACCACCCGCAGTGTCCCGTATGGCCCGCCATGCGGCGGCGCTGTCAAAACAATCAAGGCACAGGGGATCGCTATGGAGGTTGGACAAGGACGGAACACGCTCGCACGCCGTTTGATGCTCATCAACGGGGTCATCCTGCTCCTGCTTGGCGGGGTGGCGGTCGCGATCTGGATCATGATGGGGCAGGTCACCGAGGACGCGGAGGTGGTCCGCTCCAGGAACGTGCCGCAACTGCAGCGGATCGCGGCCCTGGAGCTGAACGTGACGCGGGTGTCGCTGCAGCTGCGGCACTCGATCCTGTCGCGCACACCCGAAGAGCGGAATGCCGCGTTGGCCGACATCGCCGAAAAGCGCCAGCTGCTGCAAAAGACCCTCGAAGAGTTCGGCGCCAACATGGTCACCGACGACGGGCGCCGCGCCTATGAGCCCCTGCCCGCGCTGATGCGCGCGTTCTGGGCCACCGGCGAGCAGAACCTCGCGCTCATCCAGGCCGATCGCAAGGAGGAAGCCTTCGCCTTCCTGGTGGACCAGACCATTCCCGCCCGCAACCGCCTGCTGGCACCCTTGGGCCAGGAAAAGGACCGCCAGGGCGAGCGCCTGTCCTCCCGTATCAACGACGTGAAGGAATACGCGGCCACGGGCCGTGCGGTGGCAACGGCCGCGGTGCTGGCCGTGGTGGCTTGCCTTGCCGGCCTGAGCGTCTACCTGCGCACGGTGGTGCGGCAGCTCGGCGCCGATCCGTCGGAGCTCAAGCGTGTCGCGGACGCGGTGGCGGCGGGCGATCTGGCTTCGCGCGTTCCCGTGCGGCCGGGGGATACGAACAGCATCATGGCGGCGATGGCCAGCATGAGCGCGCGGCTGGCTTCGGTCGTGCGGACCGTGCGCAACAGCGCCGAAAGCGTGTCCGGTGCCAGCAGCGAGATCGACGCCGGCAACCACGACCTGTCCTCGCGCACCGAGCGGCAGGCCTCGGCGCTGGAGCAGACCGCGGCGTCGGCGGAGCAGCTGGGCAGCACCGTGCGCCAGAACGCCGACAGTGCGCGCCGGGCCAACGAACTGGCGCAGACCGCCTCGTCGGTGGCCGAGCAAGGGGGGGCGGTGGTGGCCGAAGTGGTGGACACCATGCGCGGCATCCAGGACAGCAGCGGCAAGATCGGCGAGATCATCGGCGTGATCGATGGCATTGCCTTCCAGACCAACATCCTCGCCCTCAACGCCGCGGTGGAAGCGGCCCGCGCGGGCGAGCA
>NZ_BAAJYT010000239.1:0-5533 GCF_057541515.1 Acidovorax sp. KNOB132 | reverse complement strand
GCCCAGGCCCGGCGGGAGGCCATCGCCGCCGTGGTGGAGGCCGCGCGCCACACGCGCGACCTCATCACCGCCGCCGGCCTTGCTGTGCCGCTGGTGACCGGCGCGGGCACCGGCACGCTGGTGCACGAGGCCGCCAGCGGCGTCTACGGCGAACTGCAGGCGGGCTCGTTCCTGTTCATGGACGCGGACTATGCCAGCAACGAACGCGAGCCGGCCCAGCCAGCCTTCGAGCACGCGCTGTTCGTCAAGACCCAGGTCATCTCCAGCCAGGAAACGCATGCGGTGTGCGATGCCGGCCACAAGAGCCATGCCATCGACTCCGGCCTGCCGATCGTGGCGATGCTGCCGCCCGAGCGGGCGCTGCGCTATGCCAACGGCGGCGACGAGCACGGCATTCTCTACGCCGACGGCAACAAGGCCCGGCTGCCCTCGCTGGGCCGCATGCTGTGGCTCATTCCCGGCCATTGCGACCCGACAGTGAACCTGTACGACTTCCTGATCGGTGTGCGCGGCGGACTGGCACACGGGGTGGTGGAGCGGATCATCCGGGTGGATGCCCGGGGCGCGCTGACCTGACCTGAAGCACTGGCAGGCGCCTGCGCGACGGTCTGCAACAAGAAAGAAAAAGGCCGGGTTGCCCCGGCCTCGTCGGCCATCGCCACCGAAGCGCTTGTCGCGCCCAGGTGGCCATGGCGGCGGCAGGCCACTGCCTGCATGCCCATCCGCGGTCAGGGGCGCGACGGATAGATGCCGTTCACGGCGATGATGAAGTTCAGCGTGAGGCCGGGTTGCAGCGTGCTGACCGTGACGGGCACGTTCATCTGCACGGGCGTGGGCGTGGCGCTGCCAGCCGCTTGCGTGGAGATGGCGGGCAGGGTCAAGGGTGCGTCGAAGGGCTTGAGCGTCGTGGTGGCGGACTTGGAGCTGTACACCTTGGCGGTGTTGTTGCCCGCCGTTGCCTTCCCGGCGATCAGAGTCGGCCCAGGAACGTTGTTGTCGCCCGTGGTGTCGTCGGCGGGAATGGACACTGCGGCCGTTCCGCCCGCGGCCACCGTCACGCCATGGGTGTGGGCCGGCAGGTTGGCGAGCGACAGGATCGCAGCGCCGATGGCGTTGGTGGACGCGGTGGCGGCACCGCTCGTACCGCCGATGGTCACCATGTTCTGGGAACCGAGCGGAACCCGGTTGCGCAGATCGGGCAAGCCGAAGGTGTTGACGCCATCGCCACCGTAGCGGGTGCCCAGCAGCGAGTAGAGCGCCTGGTTCTGATTGATTGACAGCAGTGTGCCGTCGCACAGAGCCCAGCCCTGCGGAACCCATGGCACGGCCCAAAGAATGATCTGGCCCAGAATCGGATCCATGTGAGTATCCCTCTCCCAAAAAAAGGTTTGTCGATCAATATCCGCACCTGGCAGCGATGCTTTTTGACGATCTCGCAGCGAAGGCGGATAGAGGGAGTAAACACCAGAAATCGAAGGTCGACAAGCGAGAATTCACGGGGCGTCGAGAATGCAACGCGCGCCGATCCCCCTGCGCGAATCTGGCTGCTGCCACGAAGCCGCAGGAGCGTTGGACAAGGGGTCCGGAAGCGATGGGTCAAGCCGCCGAAGGCGGCCCGCCGAACAGGTCGGCAGGGTTGCGCGACGGCGCCACGCCCAGGTGGCGATAGGCCGCCAGCGTGGCCACGCGCCCGCGCGGCGTGCGCTGCAGGTAGCCCTGCTGGATCAGGTAGGGCTCGATCACGTCCTCGATGGTGCCGGACTCCTCGCCGATGCTCGCAGCGATGTTGTCCAGCCCCACGGGACCGCCGTCGAAACGGTGGATCACGGCCTCGAGCAGCTTGCGGTCCATCACGTCGAAGCCCTGGGGGTCCACGTCGAGCATGGTGAGCGCGCGCTGGGCGATATCGAGCGTGATCTGGCCCGTGCCCTTCACGTCGGCGTAGTCGCGCACCCGGCGCAGCAGCCGGTTGGCGATGCGCGGCGTGCCGCGCGATCGGCGCGCGATCTCGAAGCCCCCGTCCGGCTGGATCGGCGTGTTGAGCAGCCCGGCGCTGCGCATGACGATGCGCGAGAGTTCCTCGGGGGTGTAGAACTCCAGCCGCGCGACGATGCCGAAGCGGTCGCGCAGCGGGTTGGTGAGCATGCCGGCGCGGGTGGTCGCCCCCACCAGGGTGAAGGGCTGCAGGTCCAGCTTGATGCTGCGCGCCGCGGGCCCCTCGCCGATCATGATGTCGATCTGGTAGTCCTCCAGCGCGGGGTAGAGGATTTCCTCCACCACGGGCGAGAGCCGGTGGATCTCGTCGATGAACAGGACGTCGTTGCGCTCCAGGTTGGTCAGCAGCGCGGCCAGGTCCTTGGGCTTTTCCAGCACGGGCCCGGAGGTCTGGCGCAGGTTCACGCCCAGCTCGGCGGCAATGATGTGGCTGAGCGTGGTCTTGCCCAGGCCCGGGGGCCCGAACAGCAGCACGTGGTCCAGCGCCTCGCCGCGCTTGCGCGCCGCACCGATGAAGATCTCCAGCTGCTCGCGCGCCTTGGCCTGACCGACGTACTCCTGCAGCAGCTTGGGGCGCAGCGCCCGCTCCAGCGCTTCCTCCTGCGGGGAGGCCGGCGCGGCGGAGATCACGCGTTTGGCGGGGGCGGGGGCGAAGTCGTCGGTCTGAATGCTCATGCGTTGCGGATCAGTTGGAAGTCCAGGCGTAGTACACGGGGCCTTCGTACTGGTACACCGGATAGGTGGCCTGCACGAAGTCGCGCTCTCCCTGGCTGATGGTGTAGAAGTGCGTGCCGTTGCTCTTGTTGAAGAAACGGTAGATCGCGGTCGAGCCGTTGCCGGCGCCGGTCTGGGCATACCAGATCGGGCCTTCGTACTCGAACGACGGGTAGGTGGCGCGCACGAAGTCGCGTTCGCCCGCATCGATGGTGTAGAAGTGCGCGCCGTTGCTCTTGTTGAAGAATCGGTACACGGCGCTCTGGCCGGCGGTGGCGCCGCCGTAGGCGTAGAAGGCCACGCCTTCGTAGGCGAAGGCCGGGTAGGTGTTGATCACGAAGTCGCGCTCGCCCGCGCTCGCCGTGAAGAAGTGCGCGCCCGTGCTGCTGTTGAAGAAGCGGTACACGGCGGTGCGGCCGCTGGCGCTGGTGGCCGGCGACAGCCAGTTCTTGATGGACGCGTTGTACGCCACGTCGAAGCGGCCGTAGTAGTCCGACGACGCCTTGTTGGTGCACACGGCACTACCGCCGTAGAGCGTGCCGATCAGCGCGCCGCCGGAGAAGATGCCAGAGCCGCTGCTGCCGCCCTCGGTCGTACCCTGGCTCCATGTCACCCGGTAGAAGTTGCCGCTGGTGCCGCTGCAGGTGAAGTTGGTGTCGCTGATGGACGTGCACGCGGTCAGGGATGCCAGGTTGCCGAAGCTGATCTTCTGCAGGTCGCCGCGGGGATGGTGGATGCCGACGACGGCGCCGCCCAGCCCCTGGGGATTGGCGTTCCATGCGGCGAACACGGCGCCGGCGGGCGGGGCCTCGTTCAGGCGCAGGAACGACGTATCGCTGCTGTCCGTCGCGTACAGCAGCGTGGCGCCGCCGGTGCGGGCCGTGGTGGCGGACGACAGCGTGCGGCTGTTGCAGCTGGGGGAGCGGTAGAACCAGTCGGTGCGCAGGGTGGACGCCACGGTCTGCGTGGAGATGCAGTGGTTGGCCGAGATGAAGTAGGGCGTGCCGGTGCCGTCGCGGTCGTTCAGCAGCGTGCCCGAGCACACGTACGTCTTGCCGTCGGGGCGCACGAACAGCATCCGCGCCACGGCGTTGCGCTGGGCGGCGTAATCGTCATAGCAGGTCGAATCGAGGTTGCAGGCGTCGGATTCGTTGATCTTGGTCTGCTGCTCCAGCTCTTCGGCCGTGGGCAGCGACAGGTTGTCGTAGATGTGCGACAGGCGCGGCACCGACAGGTCGATCGCGCTCGCGGGCGTGCCGGATGGCAACTCGATCTCCAGCGTGGCCTCGTCGCCGCCCGTGTCGGGCGTCCACCAGGTGCGGCCGGCGTCGGAGGTATCGCCCGCCGCCTGGTTGCGCTCGATGATCTGCAGCACTTCCTGGCCGGCGATCTCGAACACCGCCGAGGGCCGGGCCTGGCTGTACACGCGCAGCACGGCGCTGCCGGGCAGCTGGCGCACCAGCACGCCCAGGCGCAGCCCGTGCGCGCCGTCGGCCGAGAAACTGAGCGCGGCGACCTGACCGCCGCTGGCGGTGGGTGTCCACTGCAGCTGCTGCAATGTGGCGCTGGCCGTGGCCGTCTGGGCAATGCTGCGGGGGCTACCGACCTGGCGCGGGCCGAAGCCGCTGGCCGCCCCTTCCTTGGACTGGTCCAGCGGCCCGAGGGCGATGCGGGCGGGTGCGATGGCCGCGCCGACCGCGCGGTCCTTGACCCGCGCCACGTCCTGCACGGCGGAAGCCGGCTGCTCGCGCGACTCCACGCTGTAGACCAGTGCCCTGGCCTGCGGCGCGGCCGCGGACTGCACCGCCTCGACGCCGTTGCCGCCACCGCAGGCAGCCAGCACCGAGGCCACCGCCAGAACCGCCAAAGATCGAACTCGCCTCATTACCAGCTGCATGGAACAACTCCTGTCATCGGTTCGGGGCGGTCCCATGCCGCCCCGGATTGCAAAATGTGCCACAGCCCCGTGGCTGCCGGCAGGTGATTTCATCGCCGCGTTGCGGCATCGCGTCATGGCCCCGTTGCGCTCCCCGGCCCACTACCGCGCGGCCAGCCGCTCTCGCCAGAACGGTGCGGGGCCATCGCCGGAGTGGCCCGCCGGCCCGTGCGATGCCCCGAACCCGCGGGCGGGATGCCGCCAGGCCACCGGCACGCTCACCGGGGGCGACAGCCACTGCTTGAGCGCCTTCTGGTAGGCCAAATCGAAGCGGCCGTACACCCGCACGTCGTCGACCGAGCATTGGGCGCTGGAGGCGAACCCATACAGCGTCCCGATCACGCGGCCGCCATGGAATATGGCCGATCCGCTGCTGCCGTCCTCCACCGTGCCGCGGTCGAACCCGACGTCGTAGTAGCCGGCCGAGGCGTCCGTGGAGGAGTCGCACAGCATGGAGCCGTCCGTGTCGTTGGTGCAGGCCAGCGTGCCCATGATGCTGCCGGTGCTGATCTTCTGCAGGTCGCCCCGGGGATGGTGGATGCCGACCACGGCCGTCGATTCGGCTTGCGGGCTGGCGTCCCAGGCGGCGAACACGGCCCCAGGGGGCGGCGCCTCGTTCAGCCGCAGCAGGGCGGTGTCGGTGTCTGCGCTGGCGTAGAGCAGCGTCGCGCCGCCCGTTCGCGCGGTGGACCGGGGCGACAGCGTGGCGCTGTTGCACGCCTGCGAGCGGAAGAACCAGTCCGTCTGCAGGGTGGACGCCACGGTCTGCGAGGCGATGCAGTGGTTGGCGCTGAGGAAGTACGGCGTGCGCGTGGCATCGCGGTCGTTGAGCAGCGTGCCGGTGCAGACGTAGGCCTTGCCGTTGTCCACGAACAGCATCCGCGCCAC
>NZ_BAAJYT010000238.1:0-5540 GCF_057541515.1 Acidovorax sp. KNOB132 | reverse complement strand
GGGGCGGCGTGCGCCGCCTCGTCCGGGGTCTGGACAGCACCACCCACCAGGGCGGCGGCCTCGACCTCGTTCACGACCAGCGTGTCCACCAGCGGCCACAGCGCATCGGGCAGGGGCTGCATGGGCGAGGGGTTGAGCACCACGCGGCAACTGGCGGCGTGCGCCTGGGCGGCCGCGGCCAGCACCTGGGGCAGCGGCACTTCGAACTGGGCTACCAGGCAGGCTGCTCCCTGCACCGCGGGTGCCAGGGTGGCGGGGTCCAGCACGAACTGCAGGTTGGCCCCAGCGGCCACGACGATGCGGTTTTGCGCCGCGTCGTCCACCACGATGGCGGCCAGACCGGTCGGGGCGCTGTCGTCGGTCTGCACACCCGAGTGGTCGATGCCGTCGGCGTCAAGCGCTGCCCGCAGCGCCTGGCCGTTGCCGTCGGCGCCCACGCGCCCGAACAGGTGCACGTCCGCGCCCAGGCGGGCGCACGCCACGGCCTGGTTGCCGCCCTTGCCGCCGGGAATGTGGTTCAGCGAGTGCGCCATGACGGTTTCGCCGGCGCCGGGCGCCTGGGGCACGCGCAGCACCAGGTCCATGTTGAGGCTGCCGACGACGGCAATGCGGGGGCGGGAGGGAGAGGCGGCGTTCATGCGCGGGAAAGAAGGGACAAAAAAGGGAAAGGAGCCCGGCAGGGTCAGGAAAAAAGGTAGCGGGCCGTGGAGGCGCGCACGCGCAATTCGGGCTGCAGCAGCACCTGGCGCAGCTCTTGCCGCTTGCCGTCGATGCGTTCCAGCAGCATGTCCACCGCCAGAGCACCGATGCGCAGCTTGGGCTGGGCGACGGTGGTGAGCGGCGGGCTGGTGAAGGCGGCCAGTTCGATGTCGTCGAAGCCGACGACCGACAGGGCATCGGGAATGCGCAGCTGCCGCTCGTTCGCGGCGCACAGCGCGCCCATGGCCATGAGGTCGTTGCACACGAAGACGGCGCTTGGTGCGGAAGGAGCACGGAACAGCGCCTGCATCGCCTCGTAGCCGCCCTGGCTGGTGAAGTTGCCGTGCGACAGCATGCCCTCGGAGGACGCGCCGGCCTCGGCCAGCGCCTCGCGCCAGCCCGCGATGCGCTGCTCGCTGGGCGCCAGCCCCTGCGGCCCGCCGATGCAGGCGATGCGGCGGTGCCCCAGGTCCAGCAGGTGGCGGGTGGCCAGCCGCCCACCCTGGGCGTGCGCGGTCTCCACCAGGTCGCAGGGCGGCTGGGGCACCTCGATCTCGCGGTCCACGAGCACGGTGGGGATCGACAGGCCTTCCAGCTGCCGCGCCAGCGTGGCGTCGTGCCCGGTCGAGACCACGATCAGCCCGTCGATGCGCCGCTCGGCCAGCACCTGCAGGTAGGAGGCCTGGCGCTGCGCCTCGTCGTTGGTGTTGCACAGGATGAGGTTGTAGCCCGCGCCGAAGCAGCGGTCCTCCACGCTGTGCACCACCTCGGCGAAGTACGGGTTGGAGCTGTTGGGGATCAGCATGCCCAGGGTGCGCGTGTGGTTGCGCTTGAGGCTGCGCGCGATGGCGCTGGGCACGTAGCCCAGCTCGCGGATCGCGGCCTCCACGCGCGCGCGGCCCTCGGCACTCACGTGGCGCGTGCCGTTGACCACGTGCGACACGGTGGTCACCGACACTTCGGCACGGCGGGCGACGTCCTTGATGGTGGCCATGGGATCAGGGGTGCAGGTGCGGGGCGGCCCGGGGATTAAACGGCTGCCCGGCGCTGGCGCACGGTATCGACGATCACGGCGGCCACGATCACGCAGCCGGTGATGATGCGCTTGCTCGGCTCGCTCGCGCCGATCTGCGCCAGGCCCGCCTCCAGCACCGCGATGATGAGCACGCCGAACGCGGTGGTGATGACCGAGCCGCGCCCGCCCATCAGGCTGGTGCCGCCGATCACCACGGCGGCGATCACCTGCAGCTCCATGCCGGTGCCGGCATTGGGGTCGGCCGCTTCCAGGCGCGCGGACTGCATCAGCCCCGCCAGCCCGGCCAGCAGGCCGGTGAGCGCGAACACCGCGATCCGGATGGGGCGCGGGTCCACGCCCGCCAGGCGCATGGCCTCTTCGTTGGTGCCGATGCCCACCAGGCACCGGCCGAACACCGTGCGCGACAGCACCAGCTGCGCCACCACCACCAGCACGAGGGCCAGCACGAACGCCACCGAGACGCCGCCCGCCACGGGCGCCGACAGCCAGGAGATCGCGTCGCCCACGTATTGCGTGCGCGAATCGGTCACCACGTAGGCGCCGCCGCGCACCGCCTCCAGCATGCCCAGCGAAACGATGAACGAGGGCAGGCGCCAGGCCACCGACACCGCGCCGGTCACCGTGCCGCAGATCAGGCCGGTGGCCAGCGCCAGCGCGGCCGCGGCCGGCACGCTCCATTTCCACTGCAGGATGGCGGCGGCCGATGTGGCGGCCGACAGCGCCATCACCGAGCCCACCGACAGGTCGATGCCCGCGATGATGAGCACGAACGTCATGCCCACCGCCATCACGGCCAGCGCCGGGATCTCGTTGGCGATGGTGACGAAGGTTTCGCGGCTCCAGAAGTACTCGGACATCCACGAAAACAGCACGACCATGCCGACCAGCACGGCCGCCAGCCCCAGGAAGGTGCCCAGTTGCGTGCGCCAGACGGAGGCGGATGTGGCGGCGGAAGAAGAAGGGGCGGCGGCCTGGGGCGCCGGTGCGGGGGTGTTCATGCGGAAAGGGGTTTTTGGGCGGCCGTGCGGCCACCGGGTTCGGAAAAAGCGGCCGCGAGCAGGGACTGTTCGGTCCACTGGCCGCGTTCGAACACGGCCACCAGGCGCCCGGCGCTCATCACGCCGATGCGGTCGGCCATGGCCATCAGTTCGCGCAGGTCGGACGACACCATGCACAGCGCGCGCCCGGCGTCCGCCATGCGGTCGAGTTCGGCATACAGGTCGGCGCGCGCGCCCACGTCCACGCCGCGCGTGGGTTCGTCCAGCAGCAGCACGCGGCCGTCGCGGTGCAGCCAGCGGGCGAACACCACCTTCTGCTGGTTGCCCCCCGACAGCTGGCCCACGGGCTGCTCGGGCCCGCGGCAGCGCACGCCCAGCGTGCGGATGAAACCCTGCACCACGCTGCTTTCGTGCGCCCGGCGCAGCCAGCCCAGGCGCGAGACGGCCGACAGGTCGGACAGCGTGGCGTTCACGCGGATCGGCTGCGTGAGCAGCAGGCCCTGCGACTTGCGGTCCTCCGCCACCAGCCCGATGCCCGCCGCGATGGCCTGCATCGGCGAGGCGAAGCCGCGCGGAATGCGGCGTTCGCGCGGCTCGTGGGAATCGTTTGCTATTGAATTTGTAGCGTTATGCCATAGTACCGATTGTGCTGGAGGCCGATTTGGATCATGTCCTTCGGACAGCACCACCGTGCCCCGGTCCGCCCGGTCGGCGCCGAACAGCAGGCGCAGCAGCTCGGTGCGGCCCGAGCCCACCAGACCCGCGATGCCGAAGACCTCGCCCGCGCGCAGCTCCAGGTTCACGTCCTGCACCGCCGTGCCCCGGCCCAGGCCCTCGGTGCGCAGCACCACCGGGCCGGCCTGGCGGCGTGGGCGGTGTTCCAGGTCGCTCACCGCGCGGCCCACCATGCGCTGCACCAGATCGGCCTCGCTCAGTCCGGCCATGGGGCGGGCGTCCACCAGCGCGCCGTCGCGCAGCACGGCCACGCGGTCGGCGATGCGGCGCAGTTCCTCCAGCCGGTGCGACACATAGACGATCGCCACCCCGCGCGCCGTGAGCCGCGCGATCTGCTCGAACAAATAGTTGGTCTCCCGCGGCGTGAGCATGGCGGTGGGTTCGTCCAGCACCAGCACGCGCGTGTCGTCGTGCAGGTTGCGGGCGATCTCCACCATCTGCTGCTGCCCCAGCCCCAGGCGCGCGACCGGCGTGGCCGGGTCGATGTCGGTCAGGCCGATCTTGGCCAGCTGCGTGCGGGCGGCTGCATGCAGCGCGCCGCGGCGCAGCCAGCCCGCGCGGTGCGGCAGGCGGCCCATCAGCAGGTTCTCGGCCACGGTGAGCGTGGGAATCAGGCCCAGCTCCTGCATGACCATGCGCACGCCCTGGCCCTCGGCGTCGCGGCGCGAGGCGGGCGCATAGGGGTGGCCCGCGAGCCGCATGCTGCCGCGAGAGGCCGGCTCCAGCCCGCACAGGATCTTGGACAGCGTGCTCTTGCCCGCGCCGTTCTCCCCGGTGAGGGCCAGCACCTCGCCCGCATGCAGCGACAGCGTCACCGTGTGGAGCACCGTGGTGGCGTGGTAGTCCTTGCCCACGCCGATCATCTCCAGCAGGGGGGCGGACGCGGGCGCGGCGGCGGGCGGCAAAGGGGGCACGGGGTCGGTCCTCAGGTCAAAGGCGGCAGGCGAGGAGGTCGGCAGGCGCTGCGGGCGCGCTTACTTGCTGTCCTTGGTGACCAGCACCACCTCGGTCTTGACCTCGGCCGGCAGCTGGGCCTGCGGCGTCTTGGCGGCCAGGGCCTTCTGCACCAGTTCGATGCCGAACACGGCCTGCTTGGCGGCGTACTGGTCGGCCGTGGCGAGCACGCGGCCATCGGCCAGCATGGGCTTGATCGCGTTGATGTTGTCGTAGCCCACCACCTGCACCTTGCCGGCCTTGCCGGCGGCCTTCACCGCGGCCACCGCGCCCAGCGCCATGCTGTCGTTGCCGGCCAGCAGCGCCACCAGGTCGGGGTGCTCGCGCAGCATGCCGGCAGCGACCGTGTTGCCCTTCTCGATCTCCCACTGGCCGGACTGCACGCCCACCACCTTGATGTTGGCGGCCTTCATCGCGTCCTGGAAGCCCAGCGTGCGCTGCTGGGCGTTGAACGTGGTCGACACGCCTTCGATGATGCCGACCTTGTCGCCCGCCTTGATCGATTTGGCCAGGTAGTCGCCCACCAGCTTGGCGCCTGCGCGGTTGTCGGGGCCGACGAAGGGCACGGTCAGGTTCTTTTCCTTGAGCGCATCGGTGTCCAGGCGGTTGTCGATGTTCACCACCAGGATGCCCTTGTCCACCGCCGCCTTGACGGCCGGCACCAGCGCCTTGGAATCGGCCGGTGCCAGCACGATGGCGTTGACCTTCTGCGCCACGGCCTGCTCGATCATCTTGATCTGCGCGGCGGTGTCCGTCTCGTTCTTGATGCCGTTGGCCACCAGCGTGTATTCGCTGGCATGCCCCTTTTGGTGCGCCTTGGCGCCGTCTTCCATGGTGCGGAAGAACTCGTTGGCCAGCGATTTCATCACCAGCGCGATCTTGGGCTTGTCCTGCGCGAACGCGGGCGAGGCCAGCAGGCCCCCCAGCACGGCGAGGGCGGCGGCGGTTTGAACGGAGCGGCGGGTCAAGGGCATGGTGTCTCCTGGAAAAGGCGTTGTCGGGGTGCGGAATGCGCCGGTTGCGGACCTGATTGGGGCTGTCGAAAGAGCCCCGATCTCCATCCGGAAAAACCGCCGCGGACCGCCATGGTAGCGAAAGCAAACGTTTGCGCAAACGTT
>NZ_BAAJYT010000237.1:0-5546 GCF_057541515.1 Acidovorax sp. KNOB132 | reverse complement strand
CTCGATCATGTCGGCCCAGCGGCGCAGCACGCGGGCGCGCTCCCGCGGGGCGCGGCGCGCCCAGTCGGTGGTGCGCCAGGCCTGCCACGCATCCTGCACCGCGACGTCCACGGTGGCGGCATCGGCCAGCGGCAGGTCGGCATGCCATTGGCCGTCGGAGGGGCGCAGCACGGCGATGCGGCCGGCATCGGGCACGATGCGCCCGCCGATGAAGTGGCCGGCAGGAACGGCGATGGACCGGGGATCGAAAAGCAGCATGGAACGGGGGCGCGCAAGGGGCTGCGCGCAGTTGGGAAAAGGTGCTTCGATGCTAGGCAGGAAGGTCCAGCATTTGTGCCCGTAACGCCCCGCGTCACCGCAGCGAATTGCAAAACGCACGCGCCCGGCAGACGAAGCTTGCAAGTTGCGGGCAAACCCGAATTCGGGGTGGTGCGGCCTGCCGATGTCGTCCAAGATAGACGCCCAATCCCTTCGCAACGAGGACGCCGCCCATGCTCTCCACCGCCCTGCCCGCCACCCCTGCCACCGCCGAGGACGGCGTGCTGCTGCGCCCCATGACGCCCGACGACCTGCCTCAGGCGCAGGCACTGTCGGCCGAACTGCGCTGGCCGCACCGGCTGGCCGACTGGGAGCAGGTGTTCGCGCATTCCGAGGGCCTCGTGGCCGAGCGCGACGGGCAGACCATCGCCACCGCCCAGCGCTGGCAATGGGGCGATCGGCACGCCACCATCGGGCTGGTGCTCGTCACCCCGGCCTGCCAGGGCCGCCGCATCGGCCACCGCCTGATGACCACGCTGCTCGACGGGCTGGACGGCCACACGGTGCTGCTGCATGCCACCGCCGAGGGGCGCGGCCTGTACGAGCGCCTGGGCTTCGTGCGCGCGGGCGAGGTGCGCCAGCACCAGGGCGTGGCCCGGCCCACGCCGCTGATCGCCCTGCCCCCCGGCTGGCGCCTGCGCCCCTCCGGCCTGAACGAGGCGGCCGCATTGCACCGGCTCGACGCCCAGGCGCGCGGCATGCCGCGCGATGCCCTCATCGACGACCTGCTGGCCCGCAGCGATGCCTGCGTGGTGCTGGACCACGACGGCGAGCAGCGCGGCTTCGCGCTGCTGCGGCGCTTCGGCCGCGGGCACGCCATCGGCCCCGTGGTGGCGCCGGATGCGGAAAGCGCCAAGGCGCTGATCGCCCACCTGGCCGGCATGAACGCCGGCCACTTCACGCGCATCGACATCGATTTCGACAGCGGCTTGGCCGAGTGGCTGGAGAGCATCGGCCTGCTGCGCGTGGACGCGCCCACCACCATGGTGCGCGGCGGCACCCTGCCCTCGGCATCGGACGCCCCGCACGGCGCCCCGCGGCTGTTCGCCCTGGCCACCCAGGCGCTGGGCTGAGCCCGCCCCTTCGACGATCCACCCTGCCGGGACTTGCCGTGACCCCCACCACCTTCCTCTACAAATCCGACCCCGTGCGCGGTCGCCAGTGGGCCGGCGTGTTCCGCGACCGCGCGCCCGAGATCGACTTTCGCATCTGGCCCGACATCGGCGACCCGGCCCAGGTGCGCTTTCTCGCGGCCTGGGAACCGCCGCAGGATCTGGCCACGCGCTTTCCGCAGCTGCAGGTGCTGTTTTCATCGGGCGCGGGCGTGGACCAGTTCGACTTCGCCGCGCTGCCGCCCGAGTTGCCCGTGGTGCGCATGGTGGAGCCGGGCATCGTGCAGGGCATGGTGGAGTACGTGACGCACGCCGTGTTGGGCCTGCACCGCGACATGCCCCAGTACCGCCGTCAGCAGCAGCAAGGCGAATGGCGCGTGCTGCCGGTGCGCCCGGCCAGCGAACGCCGGGTGGGCGTGCTGGGCCTGGGCTCGCTCGGGCAGGCGGTGCTGGCCCAGTTGCGGGGCCTGGGCTTCGACTGCGCGGGCTGGAGCCGCTCGCGCCACCAGTTCGCCGGCGTGCACTGCTACGCGGACCGGCACGAACTGCCGGCCTTCCTGGCGCGCACCGACATCCTGGTGTGCCTGCTGCCGCTGACCGATGCCACGCGGGGCTTTCTGAACAAGGACCTGTTCGCGCAACTGCCGGCCGGTGCCGGGCTGGTGCACGTGGGGCGCGGGCCGCAATTGATCGACACCGACCTGCTGGCCGCGCTGGCCGTGGGGCAGATCGGCGAGGCGGTGCTCGACGTGACCGACCCCGAGCCCCTGCCGCCGTCGCACGCCTTCTGGCGGCACCCGCGCGTGCAGCTCACCCCGCACATCGCGAGCATGACCCAGCCCCTGAGCGCCGCCAACGTGGTGGTCGACAACCTGCGCCGGTTCGAGGCCGGCGAGCCCATGGTGGGGCTGGTGGACCGCTCGCGCGGCTACTGACGCATGGCGGCCGGCAGCCAGCGCCCCGGGGGCACCGCACGATCTGCTGCCACCGCGCCAACAACCGCAGCGTGCTGCGCGAAACCCCGCCAAAGCAGCACCACGCGCAGCGGCCCCTGGCCTAACCTTGGGGCCATCGACAGACGCCTCACCACCGCCACCGAACCCCTGGCCCGCGACCGGACCCCGCCATGACCCAACTCACCGACCTGCCCCAGCTCGCCTCGCTCGATGCCATCGACCGGGCGCATTTGATCCACCCCGTCTCGCCCTGGCGAGCGCACGAGCGCCGCGGCCCGACCGTGCTGTCCTCGGGCCGGGGGGCATGGCTCACCGATGCCAAGGGCAACGAGCTGCTGGACGCCTTCGCCGGCCTGTGGTGCGTGAACGTGGGCTACGGCCAGGAGAGCGTGGTGCAGGCCGCCGCCGAGCAGATGCGCCGCCTGCCCTACGCCACGGGCTACTTCCACTTCAGCAGCGAGCCGGCCATTCTTCTGGCCGAAAAGCTGGTGCAGATCACGCCGAAATCGCTGAACCACGTGTACTTCACGCTGGGCGGCTCCGAAGCGGTGGATGCCGCCGTGCGCTTCATCGTGCAATACCACAATGCCATCGGCCAGCCGGCCAAGAAGCACTTCATCGCGCTGGAGCGCGGCTACCACGGCTCGTCGTCCACGGGCGCCGGGCTCACCGCCCTGCCCGCCTTCCACCGCGGGTTCGACCTGCCGCTGCCGACGCAGCACTACATTCCCTCGCCCAACCCCTACCGCGCCGCGGACCCCTCGGACGGCCCGGCCATCATCGCGGCCTCGGTGGCGGCGCTGCGGGCCAAGGTGGCCGAGCTGGGCGCGGACAACGTGGCGGCCTTCTTCTGCGAGCCCATCCAGGGCTCGGGCGGGGTGATCGTGCCGCCCCAGGGCTGGCTCAAGGCCATGCGGGAGGCCACGCGCGAGCTGGGCATCCTGCTGGTGGTGGACGAGGTCATCACCGGCTTCGGCCGCACCGGCCCGCTGTTCGCCTGCGAGGCCGAAGGCGTGTCCCCCGACATCCTCACGCTGGCCAAGGGACTGACGGCCGGCTACGTGCCCATGGGGGCGACGGTGATCTCGGATGCGCTGTACGCCGGCATCGCCGACGGTGCACCCGAGGGCGCGCCCATCGGCCACGGCGCCACCTACTCCGCCCACCCGGTGAGCGCGGCGGTGGCGCTGGAAGTGCTGCGGCTGTACGAGGAAGGCGGCATTCTCGCCAACGGCCAGCGCGGCGCCGCGCCTTTCGCGGCCGGGCTGGATGCCTTGCTGGCGCACCCGCTGGTGGGCGACTCGCGCCACCGCGGCCTGCTGGGCGCGCTGGAGCTGGTGAGCGACAAGGTGACCCGGCGCGGGTTCGATCCGGCGCTGGGTCTGTCCGAGCGCATCGCGGCCACGGCGTACCGCAACGGCATCGTGTTCCGCGCCTTCGGCGACAACATCCTGGGCTTTGCGCCTGCGCTCACCTACACCGAGGACGAGTTCGCCGAAATGTTCAAGCGCCTGCGAAAGACGCTGGACGACGTGCTGGACGCGCCCGACGTGCGCGCCGCGCTCAAAGGCTGAAACCGGCGGCAACGCCCCCGCAACGCCAACACAGCGACCGCGCGCCGCCGCAGAATCGAAGCCTCCTTCACGTCCCGATGCCGCCATGATGAACGAAGCCTTCAAGATCGACCGCCTGGACCTGCGCATCCTCGCGCAGCTGCAGAAGAACGGGCGCATGACCAACGTGGACCTGGCGGACGCGGTGGGCCTGTCGCCCAGCCCCTGCCTGATCCGCGTCAAGCGCCTGGAGCAGGCGGGCTACATCGCCGGCTACGGCGCGCACCTGCGCCTGGAAAAGCTGGGCGACACGCTCACCGTGTTCACCGAGGTCACGCTCACCGACCACCGCCGCGAGGACTTCACGCGCTTCGAGGCCGCGATCCGCGAGGTGGACGAGGTGCTCGAATGCCACCTGGTGAGCGGCGGCTACGACTACCTGCTGCGCTTTCTGACGCGCGGCGTGAACCATTACCAGGAGGTGATCGAGGACCTGCTCGAACGCAACCTCGGCATCTCCAAGTACTTCAGCTACATCGTCATCAAGACGCCGTTCATCAAGACGCACTGTCCCATCGAGCGGCTTTTTCCCCACCAGCGCTGACCGCCCTCCAGACGCCCATGCCCGACACCGCCCACCGCCCGCCGGCCCGCTTCGTGCGGCTGGCCGAGACCGATCGCCCCCCGATCGCCCTGACGATCGATGGCCTGCCTGCCGCCGCGCTCGCTGGCGACACCCTGCTGGTGGCACTGCTGCAGCACGGGCGGCGGGTGCGCGACAGCGAGTTCGGCGACGGCCCGCGCGCGGGCTTTTGCCTCATGGGCGCCTGCCAGGACTGCTGGGTGTGGACGCCTTCGGGCAATCGGCTGCGCGCCTGCTCCACCCCGGCCGAAGCCGGCATGGAGGTGCTCACCCACCCGCCCGCGGCGCACTGGCCGGTGACGACGGACCTGCGCGAATCGCTGGCGCGCCATGCGCAAGGGGACGCGGCATGAGCGCCCCCACCGCCACCCCAATCACTAACCCTACCGGCTCGCCCCGCATCGTGGTGGTCGGCACCGGCCCGGCCGGCGTGCGCGCCGCCCAGGCGCTGGTGCAGGCCGGCCTGCGCCCCACCGTGGTCGACGAAAGCCGGCGCGACGGCGGGCAGATCTACCGTCGCCAGCCCGAAGGCTTCAAGCGGCCCTACGCCAAGCTCTACGGGAGCGAGGCCGGCAAGGCCCAGGCGCTGCACCGCGACTTCGACGCCCTGCGCCCATCGGTCGATTACCGGCCCGACACCCTGGCCTGGAACGTGACTGCCGGCGAACTGCACGTGGTGCATGCCGGCGAGCCGCAGACGCTGCCGTTCGACGCGCTGCTGGTGTGCTCCGGCGCCACCGACCGCCTCATGCCCGTGCCCGGCTGGCACCGCGCCGGCTGCTACAGCTTGGGTGCCTCGCAGATCGCGCTGAAGGCGCAGGCCTGCGCCATCGGTTCGCAGGTCGTCTTTCTGGGCAGCGGACCGCTGCTGTACCTGGTGGCCTCGCAGTACGTGCAGGCCGGCGCGCGCGTGGCGGCGGTGCTCGACACCGCGCCCGCATCCAAGCCCTGGGCCGCCATCGCG
>NZ_BAAJYT010000236.1:0-5546 GCF_057541515.1 Acidovorax sp. KNOB132 | reverse complement strand
TCTTCTGACGTATGGCGCCAAACGCCTTCATGCCGGCGATTTTAATTGCTTTTAATGCTATTATTTTCATAGCAAATGCCAGCCATTCCACAGCCTTGAGCCGCCTTGGAATGGGTCCGGCGCTGGCCCATCTCCTGCCGCCCGCGCCAGCGTGCTGGACGTGGCCTGCGGCAGCGGCCGGCACCTGCGCTGGCTCCACGGCCGCGGCCACCCCGTGACCGGCGTGGACCGCGACCCCGACGCGCTGGCCCCGCTGCGGGGGCTGGGCGAAATCCTCTGCGCGGACATCGAAGCCGGGCCCTGGCCGTTGGCGGGCCGCACCTTCGGCGCCGTGGTCGTCACCCGGTACCTGTGGCGGCCGCTCCTTCCCACGCTGGTGGCCAGCGTCGCGCCCGGCGGCGTGCTGCTGTACGAAACCTTCGCCGCGGGCAACGAAACCGTCGGCCGCCCGGCCCGGCCGGACTTTCTCTTGCGGCCCGGGGAACTGCTGCAGGCCTGCGCGGGTCTGTGCACGGTGGCCTATGAAGATGGCTTCCTCGATGCACCGGAGCGATTCGTCCAGCGCATCGCCGCGGTCCGGCTGCAAGAGGGGGCCGCACCGGCACGCCACCGGCTCGCACCGCCGCTCTAGTTAGAATGCTCCTTTACCCGTTTTCCACCGCGGACATGACCCCTCCCAGCTCTCTCACCGGCAGCATCGTCGCCCTCGTCACCCCCATGCACGAGGACGGCAGCGTGGACTACCCCACCCTGCGCCAACTGATC
The DNA here is from genome assembly GCF_057541515.1 of Acidovorax sp. KNOB132. NCBI lineage: Bacteria > Pseudomonadati > Pseudomonadota > Betaproteobacteria > Burkholderiales > Comamonadaceae > Acidovorax > Acidovorax sp. KNOB132. Next base: position 4,781 of record NZ_BAAJYT010000236.1, on the reverse strand, counting down.
GACTGGCACGTCGCCGAAGGCACCGACTGCATCGGCGTGGTGGGCACCACCGGCGAGTCGCCCACGGTGAACGTCGAAGAACACTGCGAAATCATCCGCGTGGCCGTCGAGCAGGCCGCCAAGCGCGTGCCCATCATGGCCGGCTGCGGCGCCAACTCCACGGCCGAGGCCATCGAGCTGGCCCGCTTCGCCAAGAAGGTCGGTGCCGACTCTCAACTGCAGGTCGTGCCCTACTACAACAAGCCCACGCAAGAGGGCCAGTACCAGCACTTCAAGGCCATCGCCGAAGCGGTGGGCGACCTGCCCATCGTGCTGTACAACGTGCCCGGCCGCTCCGTGGCCGATATGCTGCACGACACCGTGCTGCGCCTGGCGCAGGTGCCCGGCATCATCGGCATCAAGGAAGCCACCGGCAACATCGAACGCGCGCAGTGGCTGATCCGCGACGTGCCCAAGGGCTTCGCCGTGTATTCCGGCGACGATCCGACGGCCGTGGCGCTCATGCTGTGCGGCGGCCAGGGCAACATCAGCGTGACTGCCAACGTGGCGCCACGCCTCATGCACGAACTGTGCGTGGCCGCGCTGGCCGGCGATGTGCGCCGCGCCATGGAAATCCAGTTCCAGCTCATGCCCACCCACAAGCAGCTGTTCGTCGAAGCCAACCCGATTCCGGTGAAGTGGGCCATGCACCGCCTGGGCCGGTGCGGCGGCGCGATGCGCCTGCCCATGACCCCGCTGAGCCAAGGCAACGAAGCCGTGGTGGAAGCCGCCCTTCGCGCCAGCGGCCTGCTGTAAATCCATCAAAGCCTGCCGCCTTGCCTGCCCCGCTCTCCCCAGACACCAAAGAGGATTTCCGCGTGAACGCTATCAACCGCCTGGGCCTGCTGGGCCTTGCCATGGCCCTGTCCGCCTGCTCCGTCCTGGAGAGCGACAAGATCGACTACAAGAGCGCCACCAAGGGCGCGACGCTCGAAGTGCCGCCGGACCTGAACCAGATCTCGCGCGACTCGCGCTACGCCGTGCCGGGTGGCGTGGTGTCGGCGGCCGCCTTCGAGGCCGGCCAGTCGCAAAAGCCCGTGGGCGCCGTGAACGCGGCCACGCGCAACATCGGCGACGTGCGCATCGAACGCGACGGCAACCAGCGCTGGCTGGTCGTGAGCCGCCCCGCTGACGTCCTGTGGGACCCAGTGCGCGACTTCTGGACCGAGAACGGCTTCGTGCTGGTGCAGGACCAGGCCAACCTCGGCATCATGGAAACCGACTGGGCCGAGAACCGCGCCAAGCTGCCGCAGGACATCATCCGCTCCACCATCGGCAAGATGTTCGACTCGGTCTACTCCACCGGCGAGCGCGACAAGTTCCGCACCCGCCTGGAGCGCGGCCCCAATGGCAGCACCGAAATCTTCATCAGCCACCGCGGCATGGTCGAGGTCTACACCTCCGCCCAGAAGGAAAGCACCGTGTGGCAGCCCCGCCCGGTCGATCCGGAACTGGAAACCGAATTCCTGCGCCGACTGATGGTCAAGTTGGGGGTGAGCCAGGAACAGTCCCGCGCCATCGCCGCCGCGCCCGCACAGCAAGTGCCCACGGCCCGCATGGCGCGCCAGGGCAATGTGCCCGTCGTGGAACTGGACGAGAACTTCGACCGTGCATGGCGCCGCGTGGGCCTGGCGCTCGACCGCACCGGCTTCACCGTGGAAGACCGCGACCGTGCCCAGGGCATCTATTTCGTGCGCTACGTCGAGCCCACCGAGAAGAAGGACCCCGGCTTCTTCGGCAAGCTGCTGGGCCGCTCGTCGGATGCCGCGGCACCGGTCAAGTACCGCGTCGTGGTGCGCAGCGCCGAGAACAAGAGCACGGTGTCCGTCCTGAACGCCGCCGGTGCGCCCGAGACGTCGGCCAACGCCGAGCGCATCGTGCGCGTGCTGACGGACGACCTGAAGTAATTCAGGGCCCGGGACTGCGTGCTGCGTTTCAAGAACCTGGGCAGCGGCAGTTCGGGCAACGCCACGGTGGTGGAGGGGCGCTGCGGCACGCAGGTGCGGCGGTTGCTCATCGACTGCGGGCTGGGGCCGCGGCAACTGGCATCGCGCCTGGCCGCTGCCGGGCTGTCGATCGATGACCTCGACGCCCTGTTCATCACCCACGAGCATTCGGACCACGTGGGCTGCATGGAGAAACTGGCGCTCAGGCACCGCATTCCGGTCTGGATGAGCCATGGCACCTACGCGGCCATCGGCGCGCCCGAACTGGACGGGCTGCTGAACATCGCACAGGATGGCCTGCCCATCGATCTGGGCGCGTTCGAGGCCCTGCCCTTCACCGTGCCGCACGACGCCCGCGAGCCGCTCCAGCTGCGCTGCAGCGATGGCGCGACGCACATCGGCCTGCTGACCGACCTGGGCCATGCCACCGACCATGTGCTGGCCCACCTCAAAGGCTGCCATGCGCTGCTGCTGGAATCCAACCACGACCCCGATCTGCTCGCCGTCTCCAGCTACCCGGCGTTCCTGAAGCGCCGTATCAGCGGCCTCTACGGCCACTTGGCCAACACCGTGGCCGCCGACATCCTGCGGGCCATGCAGCACACGGGGCTGAGCCGCGTGGTGGCGGCCCACCTCAGCGCGCAGAACAACCGCCCCGAACTGGCCCAGGCCGCGTTGGCCTCGGCCTTGGGGTGGGAAACCTCGCGCGTGGACGTGGCCAGCCCGGTCACCGGCTCCGACTGGATCGCCTGCGGCTGATCTTTCGGCAGGCCGCGGACTTGGTAACGCCTTGAGGTCCGCAAGGCATCTCGCATTTCGTACCCCTTCGAAACCAATCAAAACGGCCCGCCCAATAAAAAAAAGCCCCGACCTGGTGGTACGGGGCTTTTTGCCAGACTCCGGCACGGTGTGCCGAAGCCGGTTGGAGCGATCGCTTACTTGGCGGTGGAAGCGCCGGCAGCGGCTGCTGCAGCAGCATCGGCAGCGGCCTTGGCAGCGTCGCCTGCGGGAGCGGAAGCAGCGTCGGATGCGGGAGCGGTCATGGCAGGGGCTGCGTCGGAAGCAGCAGGCGTCACCACGGGAGCCGGTGCTGGTGCGGGTGCTTCCACAGGAGCGGGAGCCGGTGCAGGCGCAGCGGCTTCTTCCTTCTTGCCGCAAGCGGCGAGAGCGACGGAGGCGACCAGGGCAGCCAGAACGAGAGAGTTCTTCATTTCAGTTTTTCCTATTGGACAGACGGATATTGGAATTGCCGCCATTGGCGCCCTCTTGCAGCGTGCTCTTTGGCGGTGCTTGGCGCTCAGGGGCGCCTTTTTTACTTCAACCGCAAATTATAGGGAGATTCCGTCAATACAGACTAACACCGACGGGACGTTTTGTTTCTCTTCGGTAAATCGCAAAAATGGGGAGCGCATTATTCACAGCCCCAGCGTGGTCGCCGGGAACCCCGGTGAACTCTTGCGCAGCAGCCATTCGTTGAGGGCCTCGCGCGCCAGCAGGCGGCGCTCGGGCTCGCGGCCTGCCACGCCGGCGCAGCGCTCGGGGTCCAACCGTTGCAGCACCCAGGCATCGGACCAGAGCACGCTGGGCAGTTCCAGGCGGTCTGCCGTGGGCGCGCGGCGGCATTCGATCACATGGTCCCACACGCCCCGCCAATGCACGAAGCGCGCGTGGCGCCGCACCATTTCGTCGTACGTTCCGGCCAGCACCGTGAGGCGGCGCCCGCGGCGCGCCCAGGACTGCAGCGAATCGATCACCTCGCGCTCGCCAAGCGGCCAATCATGAAAGTCGAAGTCGCTCAGCACGATCTCGTTCCAGCCTTCCCGGGCCGCGCAAGCCAACGCGTCGCGCACCCATTGGCGAAAGTCTTCCCGGCCATTGAAACGCCCGGCGGGCAGTGCAGCGGCCGCTTCGGGATGGCGGGGGAATGCATCGGACATCGGTGGCTCCTTAAGGTGACTGCGCCTTTGCGCGTTCAAAGGTCCATCAATCGGGAGGCGACCAGGCGTGCGCCCAGCCCGTTTCGCACCAGGACGACAACAGCTCCAGCGCATCGTCGCTGGCGCGCGCAAGATCGCGGGGGCGCAGCACGCGCTCATCGGCCAGCCGGCGCATGAGGGTGGCGTCGCGGCCTGCCGCCAGGTAGCTGTCGCCGTTGATGAACACATGGCGCGCGTCATACACCATGCGGGTGCGGCGGTCCAATTGAACGCCTTCCAGCAGGCCGCCCACCGCCCCGGGCTCGAACCACACGTTGGGCTTGGGCTCGGTCAGGCTCTCGCCCAAGGCGCGCTCCAGTGCCAGCGGCTCGGACAGGGCGAGCTCCAGCGCCTGGCGGGCAAAGGCCTGCAGCGCCGGGGGAATCTCGCCCGGCTGCGCCACCGCGGCCTGTGACGGATCGCGGTACAGCTGGGGCGGCGCATCGTCATCGGCGGCATCATCGGCCAGGCGCGACAGCAACTCCTGCGCGATCCCGTTGCGGGCGGGGGAGCGGAAACCGATGGAGTAGGTCATGCATTCGCCTTCGGCGATGCCATCGTGCGCATAGCGCGGCGGCAGGTAGAGCATGTCCCCGGGCTCGAGCACGAACTCCTGCTCGGGCTCGAACTGCGCCAGCACCTTGAGCGGAATGCCCTCGCGCAGCGTGAGGTCCTTCTGCCGGCCGATGCGCCAGCGCCGACGCCCCCGGGCCTGGAGCAGGAAGACGTCGTAGCTGTCGAAATGCGGCCCGACGCCGCCGCCATCGGAGGCATAGCTGATCATCAGGTCGTCGAGCCGCGCGCGCGGCACGAAGCAAAA
>NZ_BAAJYT010000235.1:0-5553 GCF_057541515.1 Acidovorax sp. KNOB132 | reverse complement strand
CGTGGCTGGCGCCCGCGCGCTTGAGCCACCACTGCTCGCCGGGCAGGCGGTAGCTCTGCACGTTGGGCGCCTGGGTGGCCGCATGCTCGCGCAGGAAGGCCGCGGGGTCGGTGGGGACGGCGGCGGCGGGCGCTGCAGGATCGGCGTGGGTCGGCATGGGGTCGGTGCGAAAGAGGGGAACGGGCCGGGCCCGGGGCTGCGAACGGGGTGCGAACCGAGGCCGGCAGGGGCCGGCCGGGGCCGGGCGGATAAAATCGCCGCCTGCGGCCCGGCCGTGGCCCTGGGCGGGGCTGTCTGCACCTGCCTCCAGCGCCATGCCTGCGCCCGCCCCGGTTCGCCGCTTTGCGCGGGCTGCGGCATCATAACGAAGCCTTTTTCTCCCCCCGCCGCGCCCTGGAGCCGCCCCATGACCGAATCCTCCCACGACACCGCCGCTGCCGCCGGCACCGAACCCGCCCTTGACAACGATGCGCTCGACGAGCTGGACACGCTGCTGGACGACCTGCGCAGCCGTGCCGAAGAAATCCCGCAGTGGGAGTTCTGCGACGGTTTCCTGACCGCGCTGGCCTGCACGCGCCGCGCCATTCCCGCCGCCGAATACCTGCCCATGCTGCTGGACGACGGCGGCCCCATTGATGTGACCGAGGGCGCGGGCGCCCCGCTGCCGCTGCTGCCGGCCTTCAAGGACGAAGCCCAGCAGGCACGGTTCATGGAGCTGTGGACGCTGCGGTTCGACGAGGTCAGCCGCCAGCTGGCCACCGAGGTGGAATCGCTGGAGGACGACCGGGCCTTTCAGCCCGAGGTGATGGACATGCGCGGCGCCGTCGCCTGCCTGCCCGAGGAGGAGCGCGCCGAGATGGCCGGCCAGGACATTCCCTCGTTCGGCCAGGTGTGGGCGCTCGGCTTCATGTTCGCGGTGGAGAACTGGCCCGAGGAATGGGCCGCCCCGCGCGACAAGGACGCCGCGCAGTGGCTGGACGGCGCGCTGGAGAACATCGTGGTGCTGACCGAGGACGACACCGGCAAGCCCGAGCACAACCTGTATGCCGAGGACGGCCCGGCCAGCGTGAGCGAGGCCCGCCTGGAGTCGTTCAGCGAAGCCGTCTGGGCCGTGTATGACCTGCGCCAGCTCTGGAAGAGCATCGGCCCGCGCGTGGAGGCCGTGCGCCGCGCCGACACCCCCGGCCGCAACGACCCGTGCAGCTGCGGCAGCGGCAAGAAATACAAGAAGTGCTGCGGCGCCTGACGGACGCCGGCGCGGCCTGACCGGGCGCTTCTTCTTCCCCTTTCCTTTTGCTTTTACGCGCGCTCCGGCGCGCGTTGCCGTTCCATGACCCCTGCTTTCCTGGCCCGCCTGCGCGCCGAATGGGCGCCCAGCATTCCGCGCGAACTGCTCGCGGGTGCCGTCGCCACGTTCGCGCTGATTCCCGAGGTGATCGCGTTTTCGTTCGTGGCGGGCGTCGATCCCTCCGTGGGGCTGTTCGCCTCGTTCGTCATCAGCATCGTGATCGCCTTCGCGGGCGGCGCCCGGCCATGGTGTCGGCAGCCGCCGGTTCGGTGGCGCTCGTGGCGGCGCCGCTGGTGCAGTCGCACGGGCTGGGCCATCTGCTGGCGGCGGGACTGCTGGCGGGCGTGGTGCAGGTGGCGTTCGGGCTGCTGCGCATGGGCGTGCTCGTGCGCTTCGTCTCCAGCTCGGTGCGCACGGGCTTCGTCAACGCGCTGGCGGTGCTGATCTTCTCGGCGCAGCTGCCGCACCTGCGCGGCGCGGGCGCCGCCACCTGGGGCATGCTGGCGCTGGGGCTGGCCCTCATCTACGGCCTGCCGTGGCTGGGCCAGCGGCTGCAGGTGCGGGCGCTCACCGCCATTCCGTCGCCGCTGATCTGCGTGGTGGCGCTCACGCTCATCGCCTCCGCCACGGGGCTGCACCTGCCCACCGTGGCGGACCTGGGCCGGTTGCCCGATGCGCTGCCGCTGTTCGGCCTGCCCGCGGTGCCGGTGTCGCTGGAGACGCTGCGCGCCATCGCGCTTCCGGCGCTGGCGATCGCCATGGTGGGGCTGCTTGAATCGGTGCTCACCGCCGCCGTGGTGGACGAGATGACCGACACGCCCAGCGACAAGAACCGCGAGTGCGCGGGCCTGGGCCTGGCCAACATCGCGGCCAGCTGCTTCGGCGGCATCGCCGGCTGCGGAATGATCGGCCAGGCCGTGGGCAACGTGAAATACGGCGGGCGCGGGCGCCTGTCCACGCTGTTCGCCGGCGTGTTCCTGCTCATCCTGATGGTGGCGCTGAAGGACTGGGTGTCGCGCGTGCCGGTGATCGCGCTGGTGGCCATCATGGTGATGGTGTCGGCCTCGACGTTCGACTGGAAGTCGCTGGGCGCCGTGGTGCGCCACCCGCGCCTGTCCAGCGCCGTGATGCTCGCCACCGTGGCCGTGACGCTCGCCACGCACAACCTCGCGGCCGGGGTGGGCGTGGGGGTGGTGCTGAGCGGCGTGTTCTTCGCGTTCAAGGTTGCGCGCCTGCTCGGCGTGCGGGCCGAGGACGATGCCGCCACCGGCCTGCGCACCTGGCACGTGTCGGGCCAGGTGTTCTTCGCCTCGGCCGACGCATTCATCGAGGCGTTCGACATCCTCGCGGCCGAAGGGCGCCCCGTGCGCATCGACGTGTCCCGCGCGCATTTCTGGGACGTGACGGCCGTGGCCGCGCTGGAGAAGGTGGTGCAGCGGCTGCGGCACCACGGCGCGGTGGTGGAGGTGGTGGGGCTGAACGAGGCCAGTGCGGGGCTGGTGGGGCGGCTGGGGCCGGGTGGCAATACCCTTTGATAGCAAAGAATTTCTAATGAGTGGTGTTAATTATTCAGAAAGTAACTTGCTTTAAAGTTAACTCTCATTCTTGAGGGGGTTGACTTGGCTAATGGGTATCGTTTTGGCATCCACGAACCGTTGGAGCCACAAGAGCTTTTCTTTTTGATTTTTGTCGATACGGCCGCAAAACATTTTGGTATCGAAGACGTTGCGGCGCTGGGAGCCATTGTCGCTGGCTACCCTGTGATTACAACCAGAGGGAAATTCAATGGTGCCACCCGTGGAACCTCGATCGCTTCCGTCGTTGCAAGGAAAGCGCTGCCATTCAAATTGAAGTATCAGATACTGCCGACGGTGACGCTGAAGAGCATGGCGAGCTTGAAAATATTGTTTGTCAGGAACATCGGCGCCTTTGTAGGGAGAACCATCCCGGTCGTCGGCGTTTTCATGCTGGCATATGACGCCTATCGGATTTCTACTGAATCTGTGCGTGCCTACAACGCGCTCGCCAAAGAAGAGGATAGGATTTTCTGATGGTCATCAATCCAGTCGCCGCGGTCGAGGCATTCGCCAGAAAAGAGTCTGGGGTTCTCCCAGGCCGAAATCTTCACTCAGAGACAACGATCGAGGACGATCTCAGCATCACGGGCGACGATGCGGTGGAGTTCATGGAGACCTTCTTCGCGGAGTTCGGCGTCGATTCCAGCGGGTTCGATTTCGGACGGTATTTCCACAACGAAGGGTTCAATCCATTGCAGTTGTTTTGGATGCCTTTGCGCCGCCATCGGGATCGACAGAGGAAGGTGCCCATCACCTTGGGCATGCTCGCGAAGTCCGTTGAACTGAAGCGCTGGGATGCCGCCCGCATCGAATCCGCTGGACCGAGGGAGGCCGCCACTTGAGGCGCACAGGCCCAAGGTCTTGAGGCTTGGGCGTTTGCTGTCAAACCAGAAGATCGGCCAGCCGCGCCAGCGCATGCCGCACGGTGGCCGCACGCACGGCCGCCCGGTCGCCCGCGAAGCGCACCATTTCGCTGTGGGTCTGCCCCGCCACCGACCAGCCGAACCACACCGTCCCCACCGGTTTGTCCGCGCTCCCGCCCCCGGGTCCGGCCACGCCCGTCACGGCCACGCTCACCTGCGCCAGCGAGCGCGCCACGGCGCCCTCGGCCATGGCGCGCGCCACGGGCTCGCTCACGGCGCCGTGCGCTTCGATGAGGGCGGTGGGCACGCCCAGCAGGTCGGTCTTGGCGGCGTTGGAGTAGGTGACGAAGCCGCGCTCGAACCAGCGGCTCGACCCGGCCAGGTCGGTGCAGGCGCCGGCGATCAGGCCGCCGGTGCAGCTTTCGGCGGTGGCCAGCATCCACCCGCGCGCGACGAGTGTTTGCGCGATATGAGCCAAATCGGCCTCCAGCGCAATATTTTCTAGGGCATCATGCTCTGATTTCGATAGCGAATCGTCCGGTGTCACCACAGATGCCTCCAGAGCGCGATCACCACCAGCGTGCAGAAGGCCGCCACCAGGTCGTCGAACACGATGCCCCAGCCGCCGCGCCAGCCGAAGCCCTTGAACAAACTGTCGGCCCAGGCCACGGGGCCGGGCTTGGCGGCGTCGAAGAAGCGGAACAGCGCGAACGCCGCGCACTGCCCCCAGAAGCCCATGGGCATGGCCAGCCACAGCACGAGCCAGAAGGCGATCACCTCGTCCCACACGATGCTGCCGGGGTCGGCCACGCCCATGTGGCGCGCGGTGGTGGTGCAGGCCCACCAGCCGACGAGCGTGCCGGCCAGGATCAACACGCCGAAATGCAGGGGCGCGAGCCACTGCTGCAGCACCAGATAGGCCAGCCACGCCCACAGCGTGCCCACGGTGCCGGGTGCCTTGGGCGACAGGCCGGCGCCGAAGCCCAGGGCGATCCAGTGCGCCGGGTGCGACCGCATGAAGGCGGCGGTCGCGCGGCGCGGTGCGGCGGCGGGCATGGCAGGGCCGAAGGGGGCGGCGTTCATTCCCGCTCCCTCAGCGCGATCTCCTTCGGGTAGCGCACGGTGTGCGTGGCCGTGAAGCGCGCGGTGGCGCCAGCGGCCAGCGGCTGCTGCCAGGCGATGGTGCCGGGCGTGCGGTTCCAGGCCGTGTCCTGCGGCGCGGGCGTGTAGCGGGATTCGACCTCGATCTTCTCGTTGCGCGAGACCGGCGCTGCGTCCAGCACCTGCAGCGCGATGGGCCGGGCGTGGCGGTTTTCCACGCGGTAGGCGCGATCGGTGCGGCGCTCGGTGCGCCCGCCGGTGAAGCCGGCGCTGCCGGTGGTCTCCTGCGGCGGCTCGGCCTGCACGATCACCTGGTCGTCGGCCCCGAACCACAGGGTGGCCCTGCCGCCGGCCGTGGCGTGCTGCGCGAAGTCCAGCGTGTCGTTGCCGATGAAGGCGCCATCGCGATACAGCCCCACGGGCCCTGCCGGCCAGGCGCCCGGCGGCGGCGCGATCTCGGCCACGAGATAGGCCGTCTCCTGCCGGGCGGGCACGGCGCGCGTGAGCAGCGTGGCGGCCGCGTTGTGCGTGCCCAGCGCCAGCGTGGTGCGCTGGCCGTTGGAGGGCACGGTGATGCGCTGGGGCACGGAGAACTGCGTGGCGTAGGTGCCGGCGAACGCGGTGACGTCGAAGCTGGGCGGCTCGGCTTCCTCGGCCACGCTGGCCGGCGCGGCCATCGCGGCGGGTGCCGCCGGTGCGGGCAGGCGGGCCATGGCCATCTGCG
>NZ_BAAJYT010000234.1:0-5555 GCF_057541515.1 Acidovorax sp. KNOB132 | reverse complement strand
CCACCAGCACTACCTGCCCGCCCCCGCTGCGCCACCGCCCGGGCCAGCGCCGGCAGCACCAGAGGCCACTCGGCCCCGCCCTGCGGCGGCTGCAGCACCTCGGTCATGGCCCCCAGGGGCCATCCCCCACCGGGCAGCGCCGCATCCAGCAGCGCATGGCCGGAAGGCTGCACGCGCCCGTTCTGCGCCGTGAGCGCATCGCCCTGCCACACGCCGGGCAGTTCCAGGCGGGCAGCGCTTTCCCTGCGGGCGGCGGCGTCCGGTGGGAGGAAGGCAAGGGCAAGGCGGGACATGGGGCGGTTATCGAAGACTGTTTAAATATACAGCATTCAAATCCGTTGCGGCCCAGTGCCATCCGCAGATACCGCCCCATGAAAAAAGCCTGCGGGCACGCAGGCCGGCAGGCTTTGGCAGGTTCGGCCCCGGGCGCCAGGGCGGCGGCCGGAATTGAGGAACCTGGGGAAAAGGAGCTAAAGGGAAGCGCCCTCTCTCACTTCTTGTAGTTGGCCAGGCCTTCCACGATTTCCTGGTGGGCGGCCTCGATGCCTTCCCAGCCCAGCACCTTGACCCACTTGCCTTCTTCCAGGTCCTTGTAGTGCTCGAAGAAGTGGCTGATGGCCTTCAGGCGCATCGGGTTCACGTCGTCCACGGTCTTCCAGTTTTCGTACATCTTGAGGACCTTGGTGGTGGGCACGGCCAGCACCTTGCCATCGACACCCGCTTCGTCTTCCATCTTCAGGATGCCGAGCGCGCGGCAAGGCACGACCACGCCGGGCAGCAGCGGATAGGGGGTGATCACCAGCACGTCCACCGGGTCGCCGTCGCCGCTCAGCGTTTGCGGCACGTAGCCGTAGTTGGAGGGGTAGTACATGGCCGTGGTCATGAAACGGTCCACGAAGATGGCGCCCGATTCCTTGTCCACCTCGTACTTGATGGGGTCCGAGTCCATGGGGATCTCGATGACCACATTGAAGGTTTCAGGGGTGTTCTTGCCAGGGGTGACGTTGTTGAGGGACATGGATCTCTGAAGGTTGAGGAGGTGATGGGCTCCGGCGGCCGCGGGGCCAGCCCGCGCCGGGCCGGGGGTGGCGCGATTTTAGGCGCACGCCCGGCCGCGCTTGCCCGCGCGGGCCCTTGGCAGTAAATTGGCTGCGTTGGCCAATCGTCTCCGCCTGCTCGCACGCAGGCCCCGGGGCACGAGGAAGCAACGCAGCGGAAGCACCACCGATGCGTTGTGTTTCCTTTCCGTGCAATCGACACCCCAAGGAGAAAGAGCATGGCGAACCCGGCAGCGTTGAACCCTCCCCTGATACTGGCCCTGATCTGCGGATTGATCGCGGTGGCCTACGGCCTCTGGGCCCGCCGCTGGATCCTTTCCAAGGACCCGGGCAACCCCCGCATGCAGGAGATCGCCGGCGCCATCCAGGCCGGCGCGGCCGCCTACCTGGCGCGCCAGTACCGCACCATCGCCATCGTGGGCGTGGTGCTGGCCGTGCTCATCGGCCTGTTCCTCGATGCCATGACGGCCGGGGGCTTCGTGGCCGGCGCGGTGCTGTCGGGCGCCTGCGGCTTCATCGGCATGAACGTGTCGGTGCGCGCCAACGTGCGCACCGCCCAGGCCGCCACGCAGGGCATGGGCCCGGCGCTGGACGTGGCCTTTCGCGGCGGCGCCATCACCGGCATGCTGGTGGTGGGCCTGGGGCTTTTGGGCGTGACCGGCTTTTGCTGGCTGCTGGTGGGACGCGGGCAGTTCACGCCCACGGCCGATCTGGCGGCGCTGCTCAACCCGCTGATCGGCTTTGCCTTCGGCTCCTCGCTGATCTCGATCTTCGCGCGGCTGGGCGGCGGCATCTTCACCAAGGGCGCGGACGTGGGGGCCGACCTGGTGGGCAAGGTGGAGGCCGGCATTCCCGAGGACGACCCGCGCAACCCCGCCGTGATCGCCGACAACGTGGGCGACAACGTGGGCGACTGCGCCGGCATGGCCGCCGACCTGTTCGAGACCTACGCCGTCACGCTGATCGCCACCATGGTGCTGGGCGCCCTCATGGTGACGGCCGCGCCGGTGGCCGCGGTGACCTACCCGCTGGCGCTGGGAGCGGTGTCCATCCTCGCGTCCATCGTGGGCTGCTTTTTCGTCAAGGCCTCGCCCGGCATGAAGAACGTGATGCCGGCCCTGTACAAGGGCCTGGCGATCGCGGGCGTGATCTCGCTGGTGGCCTTCTGGTTCGTCACCGCCTGGCTGGTGCCGGACAACGCCATCGCGGCCAGCGGCAGCCAGATGCGGCTCTTCGGCGCCTGCGCGACGGGCCTGGTGCTCACGGCCGCGCTGGTGTGGATCACCGAGTTCTACACCGGCACGCAGTATTCGCCCGTGCAGCACATCGCACAGGCCTCCACCACGGGGCACGGCACCAACATCATCGCGGGGCTGGGCGTGTCGATGCGCTCGACCGCCTGGCCGGTGCTGTGCGTGTGCCTAGCCATCTTGGTGTCGTATGCGCTCGCGGGCCTGTACGGGGTGGCGGTGGCGGCCACGGCCATGCTCAGCATGGCGGGCATCGTCGTGGCGCTGGATGCCTACGGCCCCATCACCGACAACGCCGGCGGCATCGCCGAGATGGCCGAAATGCCCGCCAGCGTGCGCGAGATCACCGACCCGCTGGACGCCGTGGGCAACACCACCAAGGCCGTCACCAAGGGCTACGCCATCGGCTCGGCGGGGCTGGCAGCGCTGGTGCTGTTCGCCGACTACACGCACAAGCTCTCGGCCTATGGCCAGGCCATCCGCTTCGACCTGTCGGACCCGATGGTGATCGTGGGCCTGTTCATCGGCGGGCTCATCCCCTACCTGTTCGGCGCCATGGCGATGGAGGCCGTGGGCCGCGCGGCGGGCGCGGTGGTGGTCGAGGTGCGCCGCCAATTCCAGACCATCCCCGGCATCATGGACGGCACCGGCAAGCCCGAGTACGGCAAGGCGGTGGACATGCTGACCACCGCCGCCATCAAGGAGATGGTGGTCCCCAGCCTGCTGCCGGTGGTGGTGCCCATCGCCGTGGGCCTGCTGCTGGGGCCGAAGGCGCTGGGCGGGCTGCTGATGGGCACCATCGTGACCGGCCTGTTCGTGGCGATCAGCATGTGCACCGGCGGCGGCGCCTGGGACAACGCCAAGAAATACATCGAGGACGGCCACCACGGCGGCAAGGGCAGCGAGGCGCACAAAGCCGCCGTCACCGGCGACACCGTGGGCGACCCCTACAAGGACACCGCCGGCCCGGCGGTGAACCCGCTCATCAAGATCATCAACATCGTGGCGCTGCTGATCGTGCCGCTGGTGGTGCGGTTTCACGGGGGGTGAGCCCGCCCCGGCCAGGCAGCGGCCTGGAGCCCAGCGGCTTGGGGCCTATTGCCCGTTCACCAGCAGGCGCGTCGCCTCCGACGTCTTGACGCCGTTGGCATTGGCCGTGCGCACGACCAGACCCTTGTACCGGCCCGAGGCGACCAGCCAGGTGTAGCTGACGTTGGCCGTCGTCGCGCCACCGGCCAGCCCAATGCTTTTTCGAATCCGCAGGCCGTTGTTGTCGTAGGTGTAGCTGGTGGAATCCTGCGCATTGGTTACCGAATCCGCCGGCCTTTCAATGTAGCGATGTATTGGTACGACGCTCAAACTTGCAAATTCGGAGGTTTTGAGAGGTTCCGGGAAGAATAGTCACCGGACTATTGCGGAGAGGGCTTTAGCTCTATCGATTTCCTTGGAGAAATTTGCTGGGAAACAGATACTGCTAAAACCATACCTTGCAAATCATGCGCCCATCAACCCGAAAAACTCCGATTTAGATCAAGGGCTTGGAATTTTTTCAGAGCGGACTGCTTATTTTGTAGCAATTCATTCTGATAATCCGATCCACAAAGATTGGGCTTGGCTTCAATTGGATGCACGACGCAACTCCACTTCACTTTACCCTGATCAAGGGTCGGTTCTTGCAACACAACCACTGCGTACTTGGTGCTTTGAATCACGATCGCCCCATCTGCTGTCACCCAACCGAAGTCGAATTTCATCGGGGCCAAGCCGGGAGGCGGTGGCAACTGCAATACGCCCGCCTGAGGTACAGGCTTTCCAGGGTTTGCAATCAATGACTTGGCAATTTCAATCTTCAATCGTGCAGTGTGAGCGACGATAAGACTGACATACTTTTTGGGAGTAACTTCATCTACGTGACCGCATGCCACCAGCACAAAGCCAATGCATACCAATGCAAATCGTTGAATTAGCGAGAGCATGAACACCCCACATCACCGTTGTTAAGCGCCTTACGAAATTGCCCCTGCAACTGAGGCGTTATTATGTTTGTGGCTTTCTCGTCAAGCTGACGATGACGGTATCCCACAGGATTACCCATTCGAAATTGATTACTTAACAAGAAATTTCCAGCATTTTGATTGACATGCAGCATTTCGTGAGCGAGTGTTTGCAAGAAATCGCTTCGGATAAACTCATCTACTGATGTGTTTTTATCGCCGTAATTTCTTGAGTTTAACTGGATGTTATTGAACCAGTCAGTTTTCCCTGTTCCATCTTCACCCATGTTCGTCATCGTGATTGAGTTGGCGAGCTTACGAATTCTTCAGGATTGGCACATTTAAGCGTTGCCACCGCTTTTCTGATTTCCTCATCAGTAGACAATCCCAACCTGTCGGTGTGGGAGAGCGGATTGCCGCCTACATAGCTGTACGTGTTCCACCCACCTGCAAGACCAATCGGATCACTCTGCGCATATCTCCCCCACCCTGGAACGTAATCCCGATTCCAATTCTGGTGAATCCCCGACTCCACGTCATAGTACTGACCTGGAAAGCGCAGATTGAATACAAAGTCCGCCTGACCCGCAGGACTGCTCTCGGCTGGCGCGGTGCCGAACGGCTCGCTCATCCAACGCCAGCGCACCGTGTTGGCACGATCAACCACCACCCGCGGAGTATTCAAACGGTCTGCATGGATGTAGTAGACCTGTGGCGCATTCGAAGCCGCATTGGCGCCATACGCGGAATCCGGAGTGAAGATCGCCAAGGGCATGTCTCCCAGCCAGACGATTTCCCGGATCGGATTGCCTGACGCGTCGTATTCGCCCAGTAGATGGCCTTCGGCGTCGTACACAAAAATCGTTGTACCACCGGCCAGCCCCGTGCTCTTTCGCACCCGCAGGCCGTTGTTGTCGTAGGTGTAGCTGGTGGAGCCCTGCGCATTGGTTGCCCGAACCAGCCGGCCTTTCAAGTCGTATTGCAGCGCGAAGTTGCCATCCGACGTGGTGTTGCCCGCTGCGTCATAGGTCAGCGTGATCGCTGGCTTATCGATGGAGGCCAACTGGTTGCTTTTGGGCTTGAGGTTGTACCAGCTCGATACGCCGTTGTCCGAGGCCACGTTGATGCGGTTGCCTGTACCGTCATACATGTAGGTCCAGGTTCCTTGGGCGGTGCTCACCTGTGTCAGTCTGCCCGATGCGTTGTAGCTGAACTGCTGATCCAGCGAGGGAGCCGATGAGCCGCTCGTTGCA
>NZ_BAAJYT010000233.1:0-5571 GCF_057541515.1 Acidovorax sp. KNOB132 | reverse complement strand
GGTTCGTCGGCGTAGGCGGGCGGGGGGGGCGCCACCGGAGGCCGTCCGGTGCGCGCCGCCGCCCTGGCGGCTGGCGTCCTGCGCTGCGGCCTGGTTCCACAGGTCGGACAGATCGCGCGCGTCGAGCTGGCCCTGCTCGGCCAGTTCGGTCAGCAACTGCCGTTTGAGCGCGCCGTCGGGCAGGGCGGACCACAGTGGCCGCGCGTTGCTCACCATGTGGGCCCGGCCTTCGGCGGTGCCCAGGTCGCAGTTCTCGCGGGCCGCCTCCAGCAGGAAGCGGCTGAGCGGCAGCGCCTCGCCCACCTGGCGGGCGAAGGCGTCGGTGCCGTGTTCGCGGATGAAGCTGTCGGGGTCGTGCTCGGCCGGCAGGAACAGGAATTTCACGCTGCGCGTGTCGGTGGCGTAGGGCAGGGCTCCGTCGAGCGCCTTGCGCGCCGCACGCCGCCCGGCCGCGTCGCCGTCGAAGCTGAACACCACGGTGTCGGTGAAACGGAACAGCTTGTGCACGTGGTCGGGCGTGCAGGCCGTGCCCAGCGTGGCCACGGCGTTCGGGAAGCCGAGCTGCGCCAGCGCCACCACGTCCATGTAGCCCTCCGTGACTAGCACATAGCCGTGCTCGCGGATGGCGGTGCGCGCCTCGAACAGGCCGTAGAGTTCGCGGCCTTTGTGGAACACGGGCGTTTCCGGCGAGTTGAGGTACTTGGGCTTGTCGTCGCCCAGCACGCGCCCGCCGAAGCCGATGCATTCGCCCTTCACATTGCGGATCGGGAACATGACGCGGTCGCGGAAGCGGTCGTAGCGCTTGTCGTCCTCCTCGTTCACGATCACCAGTCCGCTTTCGGCCAGAAGGGGGCTGTCGTACTCGGGGAACACGCTGGCCAGATTGCGCCAGCCCTCGGGCGCGTAGCCCAGGCCGTAGCGCTTGGCCACCGTGCCGGAGACGCCGCGCCCCTTGAAGTAGCCCACCGCGCGCGGCGAATCCTTGAGGTGCTTGCGAAAGGATTCGCCCGCTTTCTCGAGCACATCCGTCAGCGTGGCCTGCTTTTGCCGCTGGGCGGCGGCGCGCTCGCGTTCCTGGGGCGAGACGTCGTCCTGCGGCACCTGCAGGCCCACTTGCTGGGCCAGGTCCTGCACGGCCTCCACGAAGCCCATGCCGGCGTGCTCCATGAGGAAGCTGATGGCGTTGCCGTTCTTGCCGCAGCCGAAGCAGTGGTAGAACTGCTTGGAGGGGCTGACACTGAACGAGGGCGATTTTTCCCCGTGGAAGGGGCACAGCCCCATGAAGTTGGCGCCGCCCTTCTTGAGCTGCACGTAGCGGCCGACGATGTCGACCACATCGACGCGGGCGAGCAATTCCTGGATGAACGACTGGGGGATGGACACCCGGCGATTGTCCCCCAACGCGCCGGTGCCGGCACCCGCCGGCCGGCCGCGGGTCAGTTCGCCGGGTGGCGCGCCTCGCGCGGGCTGAGGCCGAAGCGGCGCTTGAACATGCGCTGGAAGGTGGAGGGGTCCGAAAACCCGCACCGCAGCGCGATCTCCGAGAGGCTGGGCCGCTCGGTGCCGGCCCCTGCGGTCGCGGTGATCTGCTGCCAGGCGGCCTCCAGCCGGGCGCTCCAGATGGCCGCCGCCACGCCTTCGCCATGGCGTGCGAACAGGCGGTACAGCGACGCACGCGAGCATTCCAGCAGCACCGCCAGCCGCTCGGCGCCGAAGGCCGGGTCGCCGCAGTGGCGCCGCACCAGGCCCCAGGCCGCCCGGTACAGGCTGTCGTCGAAGCGGCCTGCATCGGCCTGCAGGCCGGCCTTTTGCGATGTCTGCAGCAGGGCCAGGGCCATGTCGGTGCAGGCTTTCAGCGCCACGGTGCGTTCGTCGATCCCCATGCGCGGCGCCTCGCGCCAGGTGGCGGCCATCAGGGTCTGCAGCACGCTGCCCAGGCCCGGGCGCTGCGGCAGCTGGTCGGGCAGGGTGAAGCCGGGGCCCAGGGTGTCGTGGATCGTCTTGCGCGACACGATGAGGGACATGTCGCGGTGGCGTGAGCGCCGGATCTCCACCGGCCGGGCGTAGTCCACGAGGTAGAGCATGCCGGCCGAGATCTGCTGCGCTCCGTGGTTTTCCTGGGTGGCCCAGTCGCACTCCACCATCAGCGACAGGCTGATGTCGTCCGCGCCGTCCCGGCGACACATGGCCTCGGTGCGCACGGCATGCACGGCCTCGCTCGCGTGCTCGACCAGATCGGCCCCAAGGCCGACGATGCGCCGCAACCGCCCGCCGAACGCCGCCCCGTCCGGCGCGTCGGATTCGGGGCGCATGCGGCTGAGCACCGATTCCCGCCAGAAGTCGAGGCGCTCCCGAGGGGGGACGGGATCGGTGGCGACCTCCACCAGCGTCCCCGGCGCGTGCGGACTGGCCAGTGCCGCATGGCGGCGGTGTGGAGGGGAATCGGGAGCCGGACGGACCTCGTTTGCCATGAATTCCCTTCCGCGGTCTGTTGCTTTCTGTGTGTTTCCACTCGAAATGTAGCGCACGCGCGACAGGTCGAGAAAAAAAACCCTGTGCGGCCGACGGGGTCGAAATGGATCCTGCGTCTCACCCGCTGGGCCTGGAATGGCCGCGTGTCTCAATTCCCCGTCCGAAGGGCTCCCACCGTGGCATGGGTAAGAAATCCCCACTGGATCCGCGGGTTGAAATGGCCGGTGCGAAACGGGACGATGCACCGGTGGGCGGCAGGCCTGCCGCCCGATCCCTGGCTAAAAAACTGCGTCATCACCCCAATGGACCGGCCTGCCGGACACAACTTATGCACCCTGTGGACAGCCCCCTCGACCCCCTGCAGCATCTTGACCTCGTTCGAGGCTGCGGCGAAGGCGGACTCGGCCCCGCACCCCATGCGCTGTCGGTGCCGGTCCATGCCGAGCCGGGCGGCCCGGGCCAGGGCAGGCTCACGGTCTTCGGCGCGGGCGGCCAGACGCTGGTGGAGACGGCCTTCGACGGCCATGCCACGGTGCTGGTGCACGCGGCGCAGGGCGGCCTGCGCCTCGTCCTGGACCTGGGGGACGGCCTGCATCTGGCCGCCCGGCTCGAGGACTACCGGTCCGGCACGGCGGTCGTGCTGTCTCCGATCTCCACGCTGGTGGATGCCTACCTCGCCACGCAGCCGGGGATGGCGCTGGCGCGGGCCCAGGCGCGCGTGCTGGAGTCGCTGGGGCTGCCGCCCGACCTTCCCGTGGGGACTCTGGGCTTCAGCCTGGACCGCGACCGGTTCGATGCGGACCACTTCCACCAGGCCGCGCGCGGCGCGGGCGGCACGCAGGCCCTGACCCGGCAGGTGGCGGACGGCATCGACGCCACGGTCTCCGTCCAGCGCTTCGGACGGAACGCGGCCGGCCTGCTGGGCGCCGACAAAAGCCCCGACGCCACCATCAAGGACCTGGTGGATGGCTTGTCCGGCAACTTCAAGGACTGGGCCGGCGGCAAGGTCAAGGGCTGGCTCATGCGGGTCAGCGGGATCAACAGCTTCCTGAACGAACTGGGGCTGGGCGAAGGTGAGGACACCACCGCCAAGCAGCTGCAGGCGATCACGGCCGAGATCAAGCGGCTGAGCGAGGCGATCGGCAGGGTGCCGCGGTCCACGGCCTACATCACCCGCCTGACGGCGCTGGAGGCGTTGAAGGCGTTCGTGCAGGACAAGACCGATTTGCTGGCCAGCGCAGCGGGGGATGCGCCGCCGACGGCCGACCAGCTTCAGGAGCAATTCGTCAAGTCCGTGAATGAAAGCCTGGTGCTGACCCAGCTGCACGACAACCAGGTGGGCTCCGGTGCCGATGCCAAGGGGCTGATCCGCCTGCTGCTGGACGACCACCCCAAGTTCTATTCGGGCCGCACCGGAACGGCCTACGACGACCTGCTGTTCAACGCCTTCAACCAGGCGCGCGCACTGCAGGCCCAGGCACTCAATCTCAAGGTCGAGGCCGCCCATGCGGGCGATCCGCCGCAGCTGGACAAGGCGGAGCGGCACCTGGACGAGTACCACATCCACCTCAAGCGCCAGCGGCTGATGTACCCCAACGGGCTCAAGCCCTTCGCCGACGGCAGCATCCTGGACCGCGACACCGGCCTGATGTGGAAACCGGAGATGTTCGAATATGACGGCCTGGAAGGGCTGATGGCCGACCCGGCGAGCGCGGGCAATCCCTGGCGCCTGCCCAGCATCACCGAACTGCAGAGCCTGATACCGCCGGACGCCGTGCGCCATCGGCTGCCTTCCGGCGAGCAGTCGGCCGCGACGCCTCAAGTCATGCGGTATTTCGGCTTCAAGCCGCAGTCGTACCAGCAGGGCGGCACCACCCGCTACCGGCATTTCGCCGACCTGGGGCAGGTGGGGTCCAGGCCCTACAAGATCCTCGGCCCGGGCTACATCGTCACCCGCAACGCCTACAAGCGCCGCGATCGCCAGTGGGGCCAGTCGGACTACGAACTGCGCACGCTGGTGATGAACCTCTACAACGGCGACGAGGAAAACATCCGCATCAAATTCTGCCGTGGCGACGGCAGGTGCTATACCCAATACGGCTCCTCGCAGCCACCCGTGCCGTGGACCATGCCGGTGCTGTACGTGCGCACGCCGCCCGTTCCCGTGGAGTTCAAGGTCGAGTTCTACGAGGGTTTCAAATCCACGGCCGACACGGCGCAGGGTTGGGCGCTGGTGCGCTACTCCGACAGCGGCGATTGGAAGGACGTGACCCAGGACGCCATCTGGAGCGTCGAGGGCGAACACGCCTCGGACGTGCACGTGTCCAACCACGAAGGCACCAGCGGCCTGGTGCAACTGCGCAGCCAGGAGCGCACGCCACGTGCCTACACGATCAAGGCCGAACTGCCCTGGTACCTGTCGGACCAGCCCGGGCAATCGGGCCGGCTGGAAGGCAAGGCCATCCTCTACGGCAACCAGAGCGCGCCGGTGCCGGTACTCAAGCGGCTGCTGCTGTCCCCGGCCACGAAGATCACCAAGCAATCCCCGTTCTCGTACGACCTCAGCATCCGGGGCGTCCTGAGTTCGGGGGCCGCCATCGACAAGGACATGGCCGTCTGGTCGTGCAACCCGAGCGATTCCGGTGTGCAGATCAGCCCCTCCGGCCGGGTGACGGTGTCCCAGGCCCCCACATCGAAAAAGCAGATCCAGATCAAGGCCACGATCGGCGGCGCCGAAGGGTTCGCCTACCTCGTGCTGCTGCCCTGACCCGCGAGGCGCATTCCATGCCATTTCTCACCATCAGTGCCGGCCGCGACCGGTCCATCGCCCTCGCCGCGGACGGCGCGGCCTACGGCTGGGGCGGCGTCAAGCGGCTCGGCGCCCAGCTGCCGCCCGGCTATCCGGGCGAGCTGTGCACGTCCAGCCCCACCGAGATCGGCCACAACCGCTACGCGCAGCCGCAGCCCCAGTGGCTGAACCCCGGGCTGCCGTTCACCGCGGTGCACGACGGGCATTCCCACACGCTGGCCGTGCGCGAGGGCGGCGCCGTGGTGGCCTGCCGGCCCGTGGTGTCGCCGGAGCGCGGCGCCGACCGCGTG
>NZ_BAAJYT010000232.1:0-5595 GCF_057541515.1 Acidovorax sp. KNOB132 | reverse complement strand
CGCCCCGCCTCTGCGGCGGCTCCCGCCGCGTCCGCCGCGTCCGCCGCTTCCGCTGCCGCCCCGGCCAAGCCATAAGAAGGAGCGCGGCACATGGCCAAGTTCTTCATCGAGCGCCCCATCTTCGCGTGGGTGATCACCATTTTCATCATCGTGATGGGGGCCATCTCCATCACGCGGCTGCCGATCGCGCAGTATCCCGCCGTCGCGCCGCCGACCATCCAGGTGTCGGTGGCCTACCCTGGCGCCAACGCCCAGACGCTGGAGGACAGCGTGCTGGCCGTCATCGAGCGCGAGATGAACGGTGCGAGCGGCCTGGCCTACGTCGAGACGACCAGCCAGGCCAACGGCACCGGCAGCATCGTGCTGAGCTTCGAGCCCGGCACCAATGCCGACCTCGCGCAGGTGGACGTGCAGAACCGGCTCTCTCGCGCCACGCCGCGGCTGCCGAGCGCCGTGACCCAGCAGGGCGTGCGCGTGGAGCAGTCGCGCTCCAACTTCCTGATGTTCGCCATGCTCACGACGGAAAGCCCCGACGTGAGCATCGAGGCGCTGAACGACTATGCGGCGCGCAACGTGGTTCCCGAACTGCAGCGCGTGGCCGGCGTGGGCACGCTCACGCAGTTCGGCTCCGAACGCGCCATGCGGATCTGGGTGGACCCGGCCAAGCTCAAGGGCTTCAACCTGTCGCTCGACCAGGTCAACGCCGCCATCCGCGCGCAGAACGCGCAGGTGTCCGCCGGTAACCTGGGCGATCTGCCGGCCGAGACGGGCCAGCCCGTGGCGGCCACCATCGTGGTGCAGGGCCAGTTGTCGTCGGCCGAAGAGTTCGGCCGCATCGTGCTGCGCGCCAACACGGACGGCTCGGCCGTCCGCCTCAGGGACGTGGCCCGCATCGAGCTGGGCTCGCAGAGCTACAACACCAGCGCGCGCCTGAACGGCAAGGACGCCGTGGGCCTGGGCGTGCAGCCCACGCCGTCCGCGAATGCCCTGGCCACGGCCAAGGCGGTGAAGGCCAAGCTGGAAGAGCTCAAGAAGTTCTTCCCGCAGGGCGTGAACTACGTGGTGCCGTACGACACCTCCAAGTTCGTGTCCGTCTCGATCGAGAAGGTGGTGCACACGCTGATCGAAGCCGTGGTGCTGGTGTTCATCGTGATGTTCCTGTTCCTGCAGAACTTCCGCTACACCATCATCCCAACCATCGTGGTGCCGGTGGCGCTGCTGGGCACCTTCGGCGTGCTGATGGCCATGGGCTTTTCGATCAACGTGCTGACCATGTTCGGCATGGTGCTGGTGATCGGGATCGTGGTGGACGATGCCATCGTGGTGGTGGAGAACGTCGAACGGATCATGGCCGAGGAAGGCCTGCCGCCGCTGCAGGCCACCCGCAAGGCGATGGGTCAGATCTCGGGCGCCGTGATCGGCGTGACCGTGGTGCTGATCTCGGTGTTCGTGCCGCTGGCGTTCTTCGCCGGCTCCACCGGCAACATCTACCGCCAGTTCGCGGCCACGATGGCCACGTCGATCGCCTTCTCGGCGTTCCTCGCTCTGTCGCTCACGCCGGCCCTGTGCGCCACGCTGCTCAAGCCGATCGATCCCGAGCACCATGCCGAGAAGAAAGGCTTCTTCGGCTGGTTCAACCGTTCGTTCAAGAACGCCACGCACGGCTATGAGAGCGGCCTGAGCAAGATGCTGCGCCGCGGCGGCCGCATGATGATCGTGTACCTCGCGCTGATCGGCGCGGTGGCGGTGGTGTTCATGCGCCTGCCGACCTCGTTCCTGCCCAACGAAGACCAGGGCTACATCATCACCAACGTGCAGCTGCCGCCCGGCGCCGCGCAGTCGCGGACCAGCGAGGTGCTCAAGCAGGTCGAGGGCTACATGCTCAAGCAGCCCGAGGTCGAGAACATCGTGACCGTGGCGGGCTTCTCGTTCTCCGGCCAGGGCCAGAACGCGGGCCTGGCCTTCGTGATCCTGAAGGACTGGAGCGAGCGCTCCGGCGCCGAACACGCGGCCTCTGCCGTGGCTGGCCGCGCCTTCGGCGCCCTCTCCAGCATCCGCGATGCCTTCATCTTCGCGCTGAGCCCGCCGCCCATTCCCGAACTGGGAACGGGCACCGGCTTCAACTTCCGGCTGCAGGACCGCGCGGGCCAGGGGCACGAAGCGCTGCTGGGGGCACGCAACCAGCTGCTCGGCATGGCCGGGCAGAGCAAGGTCCTCGCGGGCGTGCGCCCCGACGGCATGGAAGATGCGCCGCAGATGCAGATCGACATCGACCGCGACAAGGCCAACGCCCTGGGCATCGGCTTCGACAGCATCAGCTCGGCGCTCTCGACCGCGCTGGGTTCGAGCTACATCAACGACTTCCCGAACAAAGGCCGCCTGCAGCGCGTCGTGGTGCAAGCCGACGCCGCGGCGCGGATGCGCCCGGAATCGGTGCTGGACCTGCCGGTCGTGAACAGCCAGGGCCAGACGGTGCCGCTGTCGACCTTCGCCACCACGCGCTGGATCACGGGCGCGATGCAGACGGTGCGCTACAACGGCTACCCGTCCATCAAGATCGCGGGCGATGCCGGCCCCGGCTTCACCACCGGCGATGCGATGAACGAGATGGAGCGCCTGGCCGGCCAGCTGCCGCCCGGCTTCGGCTTCGAGTGGACGGGCCAGTCCCGCGAGGAAAAGCTCGCCGGCTCCCAGGCCATGATCCTCTACGCCTTCTCGCTGCTGGCGGTGTTCCTGTGCCTGGCCGCGCTGTATGAAAGCTGGACGATTCCCGTGTCGGTGCTGCTGGTGGTGCCGCTGGGCGTGCTCGGCGTGCTGCTGGCCACGCTGATGCGCGGGCTGTCGAACGACGTGTACTTCCAGATCGGCCTGGTGACCATCATCGGCCTGTCGGCGAAGAACGCGATCCTGATCGTGGAGTTCGCCAAGGACCTGCAGGCCGAGGGCAAGAGCGCACTGGAGGCCGCCCTCGAAGCCGCCCACCTGCGTTTCCGGCCGATCATCATGACCTCGCTGGCATTCACGCTGGGCGTGGTGCCGCTGTTCATCGCCTCGGGCGCCAGCTCGGCCAGCCAGCGTGCCATCGGTACCGGCGTGATCGGCGGGATGATCACCGGCACCGTGCTGGCCGTGGTCTTCGTGCCCGTGTTCTTCGTGCTGGTGCGCACCTTCTTCAAGGGCAGCAAGCGCCAGCAGGAGCACGACGCCAAGCAGGTCCAGCACCGCCATGCCACGGAAAACCTTGAATGACGACCGATCCGCTGGAGACCCCCATGCCCCATCCATCGTCCCTGCGCGCTAGTGCGCGCATCGCACGCCCCCCTGCTGAGCGTGGTGGCTGCCGCTGCCGTGCTGGCAGGCTGCAGCTTCATCCCGACCTACGAGCGGCCCGCCGCTCCGGTGCCGCAGGCGTTCCCCAACGCCGCGGGCCGCCGGCGGCGCCGAAACGGCCAAGGCCGCCGCGGACATCGACTGGAAGGAATACTTCGCCGATGCACGCCTGCAGACGCTGATCGCCATCGCGCTGGAAAACAACCGCGACCTGCGCGTGGCCGCGCTCAACATCGAACAGGCCCGCGCGCAGTTCCAGATCCAGCGCGCCGGCCAGTTCCCCACGGTGAACGCCGCCGTCAACGCGACGCGCCAGCCCGACACGACCACGCGTTCGTATGCCAACAGCTACCAGGTCGGCCTGGCGGTTTCGGCCTGGGAAATCGACTTCTTCGGGCGCATCGCCGCCTTGAAGGAGCAGGCCCTGGCGCAGTATTTCGCCACCGAGGAGGCCCGCCGGTCCACCCAGCTGAGCCTGGTGTCGTCCGTCGCCACCGCCTGGTTCAACCTGCTGGCCGACGAGGAACTGCTCGACATTTCGCGCCGCACGCTGGGCACGCGCGAAGAGTCGGTCAAGCTGACGCGCCTGCGCCTGGAAAACGGCGTGAGTTCCGAGCTGGACAACAGCCAGGCGGAAGGCCTGGCGCAGGCCGCCCGCGCCACCTATGCGCAGCAGCGGCGCCAGCGCATGCAGGACGAGAACGCCCTGGCCCTGCTGCTGGGCCAGCCCCTGCCGCAGGACATCCGCGACAGCCTGGGCACCACGGTGTCGCGCCTGGCCGACGCCCCCGCCATGCCGGCGCTGCCGGCGGGCCTGCCGTCCGACCTGCTCACGCGGCGCCCCGACATCCGCCAGGCCGAGCAGCAGCTGATTGCCGCCAACGCGAACATCGGCGCAGCGCGCGCGGCGTTCTTCCCGCGCATCTCGCTGACCGCCAGCGTGGGCACGGTGAGCAACGAACTGTCGGGCCTGTTCAAGAGCGGTTCCTGGGCCTTCTCGCTGGCGCCGCAGGCGGCGCTGCCGATCTTCGATGCCGGGCGCAACCAGGCCACGCTCGAATCGGCGCGGGCCGCACGCTCCATCTCGGTGGCGCAGTACGAGAAGTCGATCCAGACCGCCTTCCGCGAAGTGTCCGACGCCCTCGCGGGCCAGGCCACCCTCGGAGAGCAGCTGGCGGCGCAGCGCGCCCAGGCGGACGCGGACGCCAAGCGCCTGCAGCTGTCGGATCTGCGCTACCGCAACGGCGTGTCCAGCTACCTCGATCTGCTGGATGCCCAGCGCTCGCTGTTCACCTCCGAGCAACTCGTGGTGCAGACGCGGCTCATCCAGCTGCAAAACCAGATCACCCTGTACAAGGTGCTGGGCGGCGGCTGGACGCCGCAGGACGAGCGCGCCTCGGGCTCCTGATCCCGCGCCCCCCGCAAAACGGCTTCGGGCACGCACGGGGGTGCGGCTTTAGCCTCCAGACCGGGCACCGCGCCCTGCAAGGAAAACCGTCCTTGCAGGGCGTTTTTTGTTTTCAGGACCGGCTGCGATGCGCCGGCGTGGTGCCCCCGCCCGCAAGGGCGATCCGCACAGCCGCCACCCCCATGCCTGCCGCCGGTTCTTGATGCAGCGCAAACGCCAGGAAAAGCCGGCCGTTTTCCCTAACGGCCGGCCCCGGGGAGCCTTCCTATAATCAGCGGCTGGTTTCATCAAGCCCCCGATACATAGAGGACGTCATGAGCGACACCCCCCACGAAGAAGCGCACACCGGCCCCATCAAGAATCCCAAGCAACTGCTGTTGACGGTCTTCTTTTCGTTTGTGGTCCCGATCTTCGCCATCATCGGGCTCGTGATGTACGTGACCTCGGGCACCAAGCCGGCCGATGGCGCCGCGAACCCCGAACGGGCGCTGGCGGAACGCATCCAGAAGGTGGGCATGGTGGAAGTGCGCGATGCCAACCGCCCCCTGCGCCCCGGCGAGGAAGTCTTCAAGGGCCAATGCGCCGCCTGCCATGCCACGGGCGCGGCAGGCGCCCCCAAGCTGGGTGACGCCGCGGCCTGGGGCCCGCGCATCAAGACCGGGTTCGAGGCGCTGGTGCATTCCGCCCTCGCCGGCAAGGGCGCGATGGCCCCGCAAGGCGGCGGCGATTTCAACGACACCGAGATCGCGCGCGGCGTGGCCTACATGGCCAACGCGGCCGGCGCCAAGTTCGAAGAGCCCGCCGCCCCCGCAGCCGCAGGGGCCTCCGGTGCCGCCACCGGGGCTTCCGACGCCGCT
>NZ_BAAJYT010000231.1:0-5641 GCF_057541515.1 Acidovorax sp. KNOB132 | reverse complement strand
AGCCGCAGGCTGCGCATGCGGGCCACGCCCCGGCCGCACCGGCCGGCCTGGCGGCTGCGCCGTCGTCCGATCCGAAGTTCTACTTCGTCGACGCGGTGGTGCTGCCCAGCGGCCATGTCACCCCGGCCAAGCCCGCGCCGCACGGTACGGTGCCGCTGGCAGGCCAGGGGCAGCACCCGCCGTTCGACGTGCACGCCATCCGGCGCGACTTTCCCGTGCTGTCCGAGCGCGTGAACGGCCGCCAGCTGGTGTGGTTCGACAACGCGGCCACCACGCACAAGCCGAAGGCGGTGATCGACCGCATCAGCCACTTCTACGCGCACGAGAACTCGAACATCCACCGCGCGGCGCATGAACTCGCCGCCCGCGCCACGGACGCCTATGAAGGCGCCCGCCAGCGCGTGAAGACGTTCATCAACGCGCCCGACGTGAACGAGGTGATCTTCGTGCGCGGCACCACCGAGGCCATCAACCTGGTGGCCAAGAGCTGGGGCGGCCAGCACGTGGGCGAGGGCGACGAGATCATCGTCAGCCATCTGGAGCACCACGCCAACATCGTGCCCTGGCAGCAGCTCGCTGCCGCCAAGGGGGCGAGGCTGCGCGTGATTCCGGTGGACGACTCCGGCCAGGTGTTGCTCGATGAATACCAGAAGCTCCTGAACGACCGCACCAAGATCGTCGCCGTCACGCAGGTCTCCAACGCGCTGGGCACCGTGGTGCCGGTCAAGGAGATCGTGGCGCTGGCCCACCGTGCGGGCGCGAAGGCGCTGGTCGATGGCGCGCAGTCGGTCTCGCACATGCGGGTGGACGTGCAGGACATCGGCGCGGACTTCTTCGTGTTCTCGGGCCACAAGGTGTTCGGGCCGACCGGCATCGGCGTGGTCTGGGGCAAGCGCGAAGTGCTCGAAGACATGCCCCCGTGGCAGGGTGGCGGCAACATGATTGCCGACGTGACGTTCGAGAAGACCGTGTTCCAGCCGATCCCGAACAAGTTCGAGGCCGGCACGGGCAACATCGCCGACGCGGTGGGCCTGGGCGCGGCGATCGACTACGTGAACCGCGTGGGCATCGAGAACATCGCGCGCTACGAGCACGAGCTGCTGGTGTACGGCATGCAGCAGTTGCGCGCCATCCTGGGCGTGCGGCTGATCGGCACGGCCGACGACAAGGCCAGCGTGATGTCGTTCGTGCTGGCCGGCTACTCGACCGAGGAAGTGGGCAAGGCGCTGAACGACGAAGGCATCGCCGTGCGCACCGGACACCACTGCGCGCAGCCCATCCTGCGGCGATTCGGCGTGGAGACCACCGTGCGGCCGTCGCTCGCGTTCTACAACACGTTCGACGAGATCGACCGGCTGGTGCATGTGGTGCGCCGCCTCGCCGGCCAGCGCCGCGCCGGGTAGGACAAGCGCGCGTTTGCGCCAGACCCCGCACCCCCGGATGCTGCGCTGCAGCGCCGGGGGTGTTTAGCTTGAAAAGGGCGCGAGCGCAATCAATACTAGGGCATATAGCTACAAAAATAATAGCAAATGGCGTTTTGGCGTTCCTCGAAAGCGGGCCCTGAAGGCGCCGAGCGCAGCGCTGGAACGCCGCAGGCCGTGTCTATCATGGCCCGTTGCGGCCCCGCGCCGTCCCGTCTTTTGGCTGTTTCACAAGGAGTGCTCATGGACCAATACCAGATCGCCGTCATCGTCGGCAGTCTCCGCAAGGACTCGTTCAACCGCAAGCTGGCCACGGCGCTGGCCCGGCTCGCACCGCCGCACTTCCACTTCACGCAGCTGCGCATCGACGACCTGCCGCTGTACAACCAGGACGACGACGCCCATCCGGCTCCCGCCGTGCTGCGCCTGAAGACCGAGATCGCCCAGTCGCAGGGCCTGCTGTTCGTCACGCCCGAATACAACCGGTCGATTCCCGGCGTGCTCAAGAACGCGCTGGACCACGCATCCCGCCCCTATGGGCAGAGCGCCTGGGGCGGCAAGCCGGCCGGCGTGATCGGGGTATCGATCGGCGCCATCGGCACGGCCATGGCCCAGCAGCACCTGCGCAACGTGCTGGCTTACCTCGACGTGCCCACGCTGGGCCAGCCCGAAGCCTTCGTTCAAGCCAAGGATGGCCTGTTCGATGACGACGGCAACATCGGCGAGGCCAGCCGCCAGTTCCTGCAGGGCTGGGTCGAGAAGTACGTGGCCTGGGTCAAGCAGCACGCCAAGCTCTGACCAGCCGCTGGTTTTCAGCGCCTCCAGTCCGGCCCCACTGTGATGGGTGGCCGGACTTTTTTATTTGCCATTCGCGTTATTGATTGCTAAAGTCAACCAATTGTTTGATGAAGGCAAATGAAAATGGCGTCAGATCCCCAGGTCGCTCCCGCGCCTGTGCCCGTCCCCGCGGCCGCGGTCAAGGCGCTTCGGCAGTTCAACCGGTTCTTCACGCGCCGCATCGGCGTGCTCGACGCCTATCTGGGCAGCGACCTGTCCCTGACCGACGTGCGCGTGCTCTACGAGCTGGCCCACCGCACCGAGCCTGTCGCCACCGACATCGCCAGGGACCTGGGCCTGGACGCCGGCTATCTGAGCCGCATCCTGCGCCGGTTCGAGAAGGCCGGCTGGCTGGAGCGCCGCCCGGGCGCAAAGGATGCGCGCCAGAGCCTGCTGCGCCTGACCGACGCCGGACACACCGCGTTCGCCCCACTGCAGCAGCGCTCGCGCGACGAGGCGGCGGCAATCCTGGCGCGCTTGTCGCCCACGCAGCAGGCCGACGCGCTGGCCGCCATGCAGCGCCTGGAGACGCTGCTGTCTCCCGAACCGGCCAGCCGCCCCCGCCTCGTGGTGCTGCGCGACCCGGTGCCCGGTGACATGGGCTGGGTGGTGCAGATGCATGGCGAAGTCTACTGGCGCGAATACGGCTGGAACCAGTCGTTCGAGGCCATGGTGGCCGAGATCGCCGCGCGATTCGTGCGCGAATTCCAGCCCGGGTTCGACCGGTGCTGGATCGCCGAGGTCGACGGCGAACGCATGGGGGCGGCCTTCGTGGTGCGCGAGTCCGACACCACCGCCCGGCTGCGCATGCTGATCCTGGCGCCCCAGGCTCGGGGCATGGGACTGGGCGGCCGGCTGGTGGACGAGTGCATCGCCTTCGCGCGGGGCCAGGGCTACGCGGAGATGACGCTGTGGACCAACAGCTGCCTGGCCGCGGCCCGCCACCTGTATGCGCAGCGCGGCTTCACGCTCGTGGCCTCGGAACCCTACACCGCCTACGGCCAGTCCCTGGTGGGCGAGACCTGGACGCGTGCGCTGTAGGCGCCTTGCGGCGCACGCAAAAAAGCCGGCGCAAGGCCGGCTTTCTGGTGACTGCGCAGTTGTCCGGTGGATCAGGCGGCTTCGGCCACGGCTTCCTGGCGGGATTGCGCCACGTGTGCCCGGATGTCGGAATCCGCGCTGTCCAGGGCCTTGGACTTGGCGTCCGGTCCCATGGCCACGCCTTCGGCGCGCACGAAGCGCACGTCGGTGATGCCGAAGAAGGCGAACACGGTCTGCAGGTAGCTCTCCTGGTGTTCCATGGCGCGGCCGGCATCGCTCGTCGAATACACACCGCCGCGGCTGGAGGCGACGATCACCGTCTTGCCCTTGGCCAGGCCCTGCGGGCCAGCGGCGGTGTAGGTGAACGTGCGGCCCGGCTGGGCGATGCGGTCGATCCAGGCCTTGAGCTGCGTGGGAACGCCGAAGTTGTAGAGCGGCGCGCCGACCACGATCACATCGGCCGCCAGGAACTGGCTCACCAGTTGTTCGGACACGGCGTTTTCACGGCGCTGTGTTTCACTCAGGCCTTCGGTCTGGCCGGTGCGCGGCGCCATGGCCTCCATCGTGAAATGGGCCGGTGCCTGGGCGACCAGGTCCAGGTGCTGCACTTGCGTGCCGGGATGGGCCTCGACCCACGCCGCCACGGTGCGGGCGGTGAGTTGGCGCGAGACGGACTGTTCGCCGGTGATGGCGGAATCGATGTGCAGCAGTTGCATGGAAGGTTCTCCTCAAGATGGGGGCCGCACCCGGTGTGCAGCGTTGGATAGATTGTGCAGATGAGCGCATTGATTGATAAGCAGGTCACTTTGCGATAGATTGTTCTATGGGTGGAACAATCTGCGAGGGATGACGGTGCAAGATCTCAACGACATGCTGTATTTCGCCGAGGTGGTCGAGCGCGGTGGATTCGCCGCCGCGGGCCGGGCGCTCGGCATCCCCAAGTCGCGCCTGTCGCGCCGCGTCTCCGATCTGGAGGCACACCTGGGCGTGCGGCTGCTGCAGCGCACCACGCGCAAGCTGTCGCTCACCGAGGTGGGCGAGGCCTATCTGCGCCACTGCCAGGCCATGCGCGAATCGGCGCAGGCGGCGGCCGACACGGTGGCCCACGTCCAGGCCGAGCCGCGCGGCACGATCCGTGTGGTGTGCCCCGTCACGATCGCACAGACCCTGCTGGGCGAGATGATGCCGGTGTTCATGGCGCGGTATCCGCTCGTGCGGGTGGAGATCCAGGTGAGCAACCGCGTGGTCAACCTGGTGGAGGAGGGGGTCGACGTGGCGCTGCGCGTGCGGGCCAAGCTGGACGACAGCGGCAGCATGGTCATCAAGCGGCTGGGCGAGGGCGACCTGCTGCTGGTCGCCAGCCCCGCGCAGCTGGCGCGCCAGGGCACACCGCACACGCTGGAGGAACTGTCACGCATGGACAGCATCGCCATGTCCGCCGCCGACGGCCGTGCTTCGCTGCGGCTGGTGGGCCCCGGAGGGCAGGAGGCCGTGTGGCAGCACAGCCCGCGCTATGTGGCCGACGACCTGCTCACGCTCAAGTTGGCCGCGCAGGGCGGCGTGGGCATCTGCTGGCTGCCCGACTACATGTGCCAGGACGAGCTGCGCAGTGGCCGGCTGGTGCATCTGCTGCCTGACTGGGCCCCGGAGCGCGGTGTGATGCACGCGGTGTTTCCCTCCCGCCGCGGCCTGACGCCCGCGGTCCGGCGGTTTCTGGACTTTCTGGGCGAGACGCTGCAAGGCGCGACGACGGCGGCGCCGGCATCCGATACCGAGGGCCTCGGCAGCGCCGCATCGATCGCTTCTTAAGATCAATTCGCGATTAATTCAAAAGAATATATTCGTTTGGGTTTTAAGGGCGGAATCGCAGAATGGGCCGCATCCACCGTTGAGGAGCCTGTTCCATGGCCACTGCACTGTCGTTCCGCACCTCCTGTGGGGTTCGAATCCTTCCGTTGTTCCATCCCCTGGCCACCGTGCCCCGCCGGCCATGAGCAGCAGCGCACCCACGTCTTTGTCCGCATCCGGGCGGCCGGTCGGCCGGCTCGACGGCGCAGCGCCGCAGGCGGCCCCGTCCGCACGCACCGCTGCGGGCAGCCCGGTCTCGGTGGTCATCGTCCCGGGCTGGCGCGATTCCGGACCCGGCCACTGGCAGAGCCTGTGGGCGGAGCGGCTGCCCGGCGCACGGCGCGTGGTGCAGGACGACTGGGTCACGCCCGCGCGGCGCCTGGGTGGCGGCGCTGGAGCGCACCGTGCTGGAGGCGCCGCACCCGGTCGTGCTGGTGGCGCACAGCTTGGGCTGCATCACCGCGACGCACATGGGCGAGCCGGCCGCCGCCGGG
>NZ_BAAJYT010000230.1:0-5691 GCF_057541515.1 Acidovorax sp. KNOB132 | reverse complement strand
GGGGGCGGGGCCGGACCGGCCCCGGGCGCTCAGGCGCCGTCCGCCGGGGCCTGCGGTGGCTGCGCCGGGTTCGCGCCCTTGTCGGCCGCGACTTCGGTGGCGCGCAGCGTGGGGGCCAGGCCGTTGAGCACGCCGTTGACGTACTTGTGGCCGTCGGTGCCGCCGAACTCCTTGGCCAGCTCGATGCATTCGTTGATGACCACGCGCCACGGCACGTCCAGGCAGTGCTGGAACTCGTACACGCCGATCCACATGGCCGCATGCTCGATGGGCGAGATCTCGGCCATCTTGCGATCGAGCTGTGGGGTGATCAGTGCGTCGAGCGCCTCGGCCGATTCGATGCAGCCGTGCAGCAGCGCGTCGTAGTGGGCGGCATCGGCCTTGTGAAAGCCCGCCAGGTCGCGGGTGAAGGTGTCGATGGCGGTGGCGTCATTGCGGCCCACCAGGTGCTGGTAGAGCGCCTGCAGCGCGAACTCGCGCGCGCGGCTGCGGTTGGATTTGGAGGCGGCCTTGCGGGCGCCGGTGCTGGTCACCCCGGTGCGCGCTTGCCGTGGCGGGCGCTTGGCGCCGCCGGGGTGCGAAGAGGTGGAGTCGCTCACGACAGCTCCTCCAGCAGGTTGGCCATTTCCACGGCCACGCGGGCGGCGTCCTGGCCTTTTTCGGTCTGGCGGGCGATGGCCTGCTCCATGTTCTCGGTGGTGATGATGGCATTGGCCACCGGCACGTGGTAGTCGAGCGAGATGCGGCTCACGCCCGCGCCCGATTCGTTGGCCACCAGTTCGAAGTGGTAGGTTTCGCCGCGGATGATGCAGCCCAGGGCGATCAGTGCATCGTATTCGTCGCGTTCGGCCATGGCCTGCAGGGCCACCGGCACTTCCAGCGCGCCGGGCACCAGCACGTGGTGGATGTGCTTTTCCTGCACGCCCAGCGCCAGCAGTTCGGCACGGCAGGCCGCGGCCAGGGTGTTGGTGATGCTCTCGTTGAAACGGGCCTGCACGATGCCGATGTGCAGCTTCTTGCCGTCGAGCTTGTCCGCTGTTCCTTTGTCTGCGCCAAACATGTCTTATTCCTTGGGAAGGTATCCGGTGATCTCGAGGCCGTAGCCCGCCATGCTGGGCATGCGGCGCGGCGGGCCCATCAGTTGCATCTTGTGAACGCCGCATTCGCGCAGGATCTGCGCGCCCACGCCGTAGGTGCGCAGGTCCATGCGACCGCGTTCGGGCGCATGGGCCGAGCGGGCGCGCCCTTCGAACTGCTCCAGCAACTGCTCGGCGCTTTCGCCGCAGTTGAGCAGCACGGCCACGCCCTGGCCTTGGGCGGCGATGTATTGCAGGCTGCTGTCCAGGCCCCAGGAGTGCATGGAGCGGTTGACCTCCAGCGCGTCCAGCACCGACAGGGGCTCGTGCACGCGCACGGGCACGCTGTCATCCGGGCCCCACTGGCCCTTGACGAGCGCCAGGTGCACGGCCTGGCTGGGTTCGTCGCGGAAGGCGTGGGCGGTGAATTCGCCGAAGGCGGTCTGCAGCGGGCGCGTGCCCACTTTCTGCACCAGCGATTCGTTGCGGCTGCGGTATTCGATGAGGTCGGCGATGGTGCCGATCTTGAGGCCGTGCTCGGCCGCGAAGATCTGCAGGTCGGGCAGGCGGGCCATGGTGCCGTCGTCCTTCATCACCTCGCAGATCACGGCGCTGGCACTGCAGCCGGCCATGGCGGCCAGGTCGCAGCCGGCTTCGGTGTGGCCGGCGCGCATGAGCACGCCGCCGTCCACCGCCTGCAGCGGGAAGATGTGGCCGGGCTGCACCAGGTCGGCGGCCACGGCGTGGGGCGCCACGGCGGCCTGCACGGTGCGGGCGCGGTCGGCGGCGGAGATGCCGGTGGTCACGCCCTCCGCCGCTTCGATGGAGGCGGTGAACGCCGTGCCCATCTTGGTGCCATTGCGGGCCACCATGGGGGCCAGCTTCAGCAGTTCGCAGCGTTCGCGGGTGAGGGTCAGGCAGATCAGGCCGCGGCCGAAGCGCGCCATGAAGTTGATGGCCTCGGGGGTGACGTGGTCGGCGGCCAGGACCAGGTCGCCTTCGTTCTCGCGGTCTTCCTCGTCCACTAGGATGACGATGCGCCCGGCGCGCATCTCGGCCACGATGTCTTGCACCGGCGAGATGGGCGCAGGGGTCAGGGGGGTGTTCATGGAGGGCAGGGCTTTCGGTGGGCCGCGCGGGTGGCGTGCACCGCACGCTGGTCCGGCCACGGCCCGGACGGAGCCGCCTCCAAAGAGCGGGCGGTGCGGCGCTGGCCGCACGGTGCGGGAGCGCTACGCGCCCCAAAGGCGGCGATTTTAGTCCACTTAGTGGACTTGGGGCGCGGGCGAGGCGGGCCGCGTCCGGCCGCCCTCGCGCCCGGCCAGGGCACCGGCCACCATCACCCACGCCAGCAGCAGCAGGGACAGCAGTTTGAGGCCGCTGGCCACCGTCAGCACCGTGGGCCAGTGCGGGTGGTGCATGTGCAGCGTGGCGTAGTTTTCCACCAGGTCCGACAGCACGAGGGCCAGCATCGTCCAGTGGGCATGGCGGTAGAGCCAGCCCAGGGCCCAGCCCGGCGGCACGGCCCGCGCGACCAGCCGCCGCAGGGCCCAGGCCACCGGGTAGGCCAGCCACAAGGCGTAGCTGGCGAGCAGCGCCCAGTCCCAGGCGATGGCGCGGCGCACGCTGTCGGTGCCGCCGCAGACCACGCCCCAGCCGGCGTGCCAGTGCGCCGTCACCTGAAAGCCCGAGGGCAGGCCCTGCACCCACCCCGGCGCCGACTGCAGGTCGCAGGCGGCCTGCCCGAACTGGAACGTGATGGCGAACAGCACGGCGGTGACGACCGCCAGCGCCACGCCCAGCCAGCGCCAGGGCTGCGTGCGCGGCACGGTGTTGGCGGGAACGGCGCCGTCCACCGGGCGGGCGGTGGGATCGATGAAGTCGCTGGGAAAGCGCTCGCGGGCATTGAGGCCGGTCCAGACCCAGTAGGGGCAGTCGTAGGCCTGGTCGTGCATGGCCGTGAGCGGGTCGCCGGGCTGCAGCTGGTCCCGGTCCACGCGCAGGCCCTTGGCGAAGGCCTCGTCCACCATCCATTTCAGCGTGAGATTGGACAGCCCGTCGCGCGCGTACGAGCCGCCCACGTCGCTGTGCACGCCGCGGAACCAGCGCTGGTCGTAGCTGCGCCAGGGGCGCTCACGCTCGGTGAAGTGCGGATCGGCGTAGCGCCGGGGCGAGTACTTGCTGCGCGATTCGTACAGCGACATGGCATGGCGCACGTTGGCGAACCGCTTGCGGGCGAACTCGGTGGAGTTGGTGATCTTGATGCCGCCCAGCAGCCCGCTGCCGATGGCCTCCACCGTGTCCCACACGCCCACGAAGTGCACGAGCGGCGTGCGGCCCAGCGAGAAATTGTCGATCACGTCGCGCGCGAAGGCCTCGCGGCTCTTGGTGCCGGCCTGGTTCTTCTGGCCGCTCGGGGCGAAATAGGTGCGCACCAGGGTTTCGATGAGCGGCAGACCCTCGGTGTGGATAAGGCCGTACATGTTGATCATGCCGGCCACCGCCCGCGCGGTGAACGCGCCGCGCGAGAAGCCGAACAGGTAGATGCGGTCGCCCGGCCGATAGGTGTGCACGAGAAACTTGTAGGCCTCGGCGATGTTGGGGAACACGCCGCTGCCCAGCGCCAGCCCGGCCAGTTGCCGCAGCTGGTTCCTGGCCTTGGACAGGATGCCGTCCGCCGGGAATTCATTGGTGGTGCCCACGCCAGGGTCGTAATAGACCAGTTGCGTGGGCTCGCTGCCCGATGCGTCCCGGCCCTTGGCAAGCATGCGCAGCAGCTTCACCACGTTGGTGTCCTGCTGGTTGCCCAGGATGTTGCCGGTGCCGTCGAACAGCAGCACGAGGTTGCGGCCCGGCTGCGCGGCCCATTGCTCGTCCGCGGCGATGCATTCGGCCAGGATGGCCTCGCGCGTGGGCGCGCGGTCGGCGGCGTCCGGTGCCGTGGCGTTGGCATGGGCGGCCGGTGCGGCCGGCGTGTTTTT
The DNA here is from genome assembly GCF_057541515.1 of Acidovorax sp. KNOB132. Taxonomy (NCBI): domain Bacteria; kingdom Pseudomonadati; phylum Pseudomonadota; class Betaproteobacteria; order Burkholderiales; family Comamonadaceae; genus Acidovorax; species Acidovorax sp. KNOB132. The sequence goes on along the minus strand of NZ_BAAJYT010000230.1, from coordinate 1,634 downwards.
GGCGTTCATGGTGTCCTCCCTCCCGTGGCGATGCGTGTCCGGGAGATTCTGGGCGAGGAACGCGCGCCGCAGCAAGGGTGCCCGCCCCATGGGAGCGCGGGGCGGGCACGGGTTCAGATCATTTCAGCCGGCTTCAGATGCCGGGCGCTTCCAGCCGCACGTCGCCCACCGGGTAGGCCACGCAGGGCAGCACGCAGCCCTCGGCGCGCTCCTCGGCCGATAGGCCGGGCCATTCGATGGCGTAGCGCACCTCGCCTTCGGCCAGCAGGCCGATGCAGGTGCGGCAGGTGCCGTTGCGGCACGAACTGGGCCAGTCGATGCCGCCTTGCTCCAGCGACAGCAGCAAGGGCTGCTCGGGCCAGGCATCGCACTGGATGCCGTCGTCGCCGACGCGGGCGGTGAAAAAGGGAACGGAGGAAGGGTCACTCATGGCGAACGGCCACAGGAGGGCAGTGAACGAGAGGGTTAGGGATGAAAAAGGCTTCCAGTGCAATCAACACTAGGGCATATAGCTATGTTTTTAATAGCATCCATGGGCCGTGGCGCTGAGAACCCCGGATTGCCTAAAAAGAAGGCAGTCGAGCGGTAAGCTTTCAAAATCAACGACTTGGCGCCCTCATACAGGGCTTGTCCCGAGTTATCCACATGATTATCCAGCGGCATCAGGGATAACCACAGCCCTGTGGCAACCGGGTGCCTAAAAATGAGGCGGCGCACCGGTTTCCTTGCAAAATCAAGGGCTTGGCGTCGCCATACAGGCGTTGTCCCGGGTTATCCACATGATTGTCCAGTGCGGGCAGGGATAACCCGAGGGGCCCGGTCACGCGCCGACCTTGACGCCTTTCCAGAACGCGAAGCGGCCGCGGATCGACTCGGCTTCGGGCTTGGGGTCGGCATAGGTCCAGACGGCGTCGGGGTTCAGTTCGCCGTTGACCAGCAGCGACCGGTAGGTGGCCTGGCCCTTCCAGGGGCACATGGTCTTGTGGTTGCTGAAGGTGAAGTATTCCGGCTTCAGCGCGCTCTCGGGGAAGTAATGGTTTCCCTCGACCAGCACGGTGTCGTCGCTCTCGGCGACGGTCACGCCGTTCCAGATGGCTTTCATGGGGGTGGTCCTTTGCAATGAAAAAAATGCGGGCTGCACTGATGGGATGGAGATCGCGCTAGCAGCCATCCCATGAATCGCAGGCCATGGGCCGGGGCGCGGCAGCGCGTTGAAGGCCGGGCGATGGGCCGTGGCAACGCATCGCGGCCTTGCCGGAAGAGCACCTTACCCGAATTTGCCCGCGTCCTTGTCGTCGTCGCCGCCACGCGGCGGCAGTGCACCGCCCCTGTTCCGCCCGGCTCATGGCCGCAGGTCCGGCGATGGCGTGAGCGGCACCCCCTGCGCGCGTGCCGCCGCTTCCTGCGCCGCCATGGCCCGGCCGAAAAGCGGGCCGCTCGCGCAGGCGGGCCCAGTAGGCCGCCACGGCGGGAGTGAACGCGGCGGCCAGCGCCAGGTGTCCGGCCAGCAGCAGCGCATAGCCCACCGACACATCCGCCGCCGTGAAGCGCCCGGCACACAAATAGGGCTGCTGTGCCAGCCGGGGTTCCAGCGTGCGCAGCCGCGCCAGAAACCAGCGGGCGTAGTCGTCGGC
>NZ_BAAJYT010000229.1:0-5696 GCF_057541515.1 Acidovorax sp. KNOB132 | reverse complement strand
TGCCCGCCGCCGGGGCCGTGCACCACCGGCTCGCGGCGGCGCGGCCCGTCACGCGGGTGCCGCCGGCCGATCCCACCGTCCTCCATCCGTCCGAGCGGGCTTCCGCCACCCTGCGCCGAGGGGAGTGGCTGCGATGAATGCGATGGAAGTCGACATCCACCTGGGCGAGGACGCCCGTTGGTTCTACGAGGCGCAGGGCGAGTGCCGCGGCCCGGTGCCCGACGACGAGATCGTGCGCCTGATCGATGCCCGGCGCCTGCCCCCGGGCCAGCGCATCTGGCGCCCGGGCCTGCCGTGCTGGGTACCGGTGGAGCATTCGGAGTTCCGGCCGCACCTGGGCCCTCACCTGGGCTTGCACGCGCCCGCCGATCCCTGGGCCGGCAGCGTGAACAACACGCTGGCCTGGCTGCTGGCCTGCGCGCCGGTGATGGGCGTGTCGCTGGAGGGTTTCGTGGCCTACCTCGTGTACCGCGATCCGTACGTGTCGCAGCGGGCCGTGCAGTCGGGGGCGTTCTTCTTCCTGACGGTGGCGTTCAACGTGCTGCTGGCCTTCGTGGACGAGCGCTGGCTGTGGCGCGCCGGGCACGACACCGCGGGCTTTCGCGCCTGGGTGTGGCTGGCGCCCGCCTACCTCTACCGGCGCGCGCGGCGGCTGGGGCAGGGCCTTGCGCCCCTGGCGGCCTGGGTGGTGTGCCTGCTCGTGGTGCTGATGCTCTGAGCGCGGGAGTGGGCAGCGGCCGGCCCGCGCCGGCACCCCGGCCGGGCGGCGTTCAGAACCGCGGCAGGTCCGGGTGGGCGATCCGGCCGCCGCGCACCAGCATCTTTCCGTACTCCGCGCAGCGGTTGAGCGTGGGGATCACCTTGCCCGGGTTGAGCAGGCCCGCCGGGTCGAAGGCGGCCTTGAGCGCGAACATCTGCGCGTTCTCCTCGGTGGTGAACTGGGTGCACATGGAGTTGAGCTTTTCCACCCCCACGCCGTGCTCGCCCGTCACCGTGCCGCCCATGGCCACGCTGGTCTCCAGGATGTCGGCGCCGAACAGCTCGCAGCGGTGCAGCTGGTCGGGGTCGTTGGCATCGAACAGGATCAGCGGGTGCAGGTTGCCGTCGCCCGCGTGGAACACGTTGGCGCAGCGCAGCCCGTATTTCTTTTCCATCGCGGCAATGGCCAGCAGGATGTCGGCCAGCCGCTTGCGCGGGATGGTCGAGTCCATGCACATGTAGTCGGGGCTGATGCGGCCGCTGGCCGGAAAGGCGTTCTTGCGGCCGCTCCAAAAGCGCAGGCGTTCGGCCTCGTCCTGGCTCACGGTCAGGGCGGTGGCGCCCGCCGCACGCAGCACCTCGCTCATGCGGCCGATCTCCTCCTCGACCTCCTCGGGCGTGCCGTCGCTCTCGCACAGCAGGATGGCCTCGGCGGTGAGGTCGTAGCCGGCGCAGACGAAGTCCTCCACCGCGGCGGTCATGGGCTTGTCCATCATTTCGAGGCCCGCCGGAATGATGCCGGCCGCGATGATGGCCGCCACCGCATCGCCGGCCCGGCGCACGTCGTCGAAGCTGGCCATGATGCAGCGCGCCAGCTGCGGCTTGGGGATGAGGCGCACCGTGACCTCGGTGGCCACGGCCAGCATGCCCTCGCTGCCGATCACCGCGGCCAGCAGGTCGTAGCCGGGCGCATCCAGCGCTTCGCTGCCGAAGGTGACGGGATCGCCCTCCATGGTGAAGCCGCGCACGCGCAGCACGTTGTGCACCGTGAGGCCGTACTTCAGGCAGTGCACGCCGCCGGAGTTCTCGGCGATGTTGCCGCCGATGGTGCAGGCGATCTGGCTGCTCGGGTCGGGCGCGTAGTACAGCCCGTGGGGCGCAGCGGCCTCGCTGATGGCCAGGTTGCGCACGCCGCACTGCACGACGGCGGTGCGCGACACCGGGTCCATGCGCAGGATGCGGTTGAACTTGGCGAGCGACAGCGTCACCCCGAGGGCGTGCGGCATGGCCCCGCCCGACAGCCCGGTGCCGGCCCCGCGCGCCACCACGGGCACCGACAGCGCATGGCAGGCGCGCAGCACGCCCTGCACCTGCTCCTCGGTCTCGGGCAGGGCCACGGCCAGCGGGCGCTGGCGGTAGGCGGTGAGCCCGTCACATTCGTAGGGCGTGGTGTCCTCGGCCTGCCACAGCAGCGCATGCGCGGGCAGCACGGCCTGCAGCGCGGGGATCAGCCGCGCGCGGATGGCGGCGGCGGGGGACGGTGAGGGGGAAGGGGCGTTGGCGATCGTCATGGGGTGCCGCGGGGCCCCAGGCGGGCACCGCTGAAGGGGCACTCTACGTCAATCCGGCCGCCAAACGGGTGGCTGCGCGGCCGCGCTCGCGTGAAGTTCTTTCGCGTCGGCCGTGAAAAGCTTTCCCGGTGCCGCCGCCGCCCGCGCGGCGAAGAAGGGCGCGACCTCGCCGGCCTCCATGGGGTAGGCCAGGAAGTAGCCCTGCACCAGGTCGCAGCCCGCCTCGGAGACCATGTCCAGGATCTCCTGGGTTTCCACGCCTTCGGCCACGAGCTGGTAGCCCAGGCGCTGGCCCAGCGAGATGATGGTGCGCAGCAGCGTCCAGGCCTGCATGTCGTGGGCGATGGGCATCACGAGCGACTGGTCGAGCTTGAGCATTTCCGCCGGCAGTCCGCGCAGGCACGACAGGTTGCAGTAGCCAATGCCGAAGTCGTCCAGCGACACCTTCAGGCCCATGGCGCGGATCTCCTCCAGCACGCGCTGCGTGGCCCGGCCGGTCAGGGCGACGTTCTCGGTGCATTCGATGTGCAGCTGCTGCGCCGCCACGCCGTGCAGCGCGATGGCATTGCGCAGCACCAGGGCGAAGTCCGGATGCTCCAGGTTGCGGGCGGACACGTTGATCGCCATGGTCAGCTGCAGGCCCTGGCGGTTCCATTCCGCCAGCTGGGCCAGTGACGTGTGCAGCACCCATTCGGTGAGCAGATGGATCAGCGCCGTCTGCTCCACCTGCTCGATGAACTCGGCGGGCGAGACATTGCCGTGGCGCGGGTGGCGCCAGCGGATCAGCGCCTCCACGCCGGAAAAGCGCTGCTGGCGCACCTCGAACTGGGGCTGGTACACCAGGCGGAACTCGCCCTCCGCCAGGCCTTGCGTCAGGCCGCGCAGCAGCGCGAACGCGCGGCGGTGGGCGGTGTCGGACTCGGGGGCATACCAGACCAAGGCGCGGTTCAGCTCGTCCGCCTGGTGCAGGGCGGAGGTCGCGCGGCGCAGCACGTCGCCCGCGGATTCGGCGTCGAGCGTGAAGCGCGCCAGGCCCGCCACCAGGTACAGCTCCAGCACGACGCGGCTGATGCGGAACGCTTCCTGCAGGTGGCGCTGCACCCGCAGCACGGCTTGCTCCTGCTCCTGCGGCTGCGCGCCGTCCTCGGGGAGCAGATAGGCAAACCGGGTTTCGGATGCGTGGTACAGCTGCACCCCCGGGCCCAGGGCCTGGGCCAGGTGCAGCGCTACGTCGCGCAGGCCGGCCTCCAGCGGGGCGATGCCGATGGCGCGCACGGCCTGCTGCAGGTCGCGGTCGCGGATCACGTCCAGCAGCACGAGCGTGCGCGTCTCGCCCGGCGTCTGGGTGCACTGGCTCATCAGGTCCTGCACGAGCTGGGCTCGGTTGTACAGGCTGGTGATCTCGTTGATGCGCCCGGCCGTGCGCTGCAGCGCGATCTCGTTCATGGCGAGCGCAGCCAGGTCCTGGAGCTGCCGGCACTGCGCGGCATCGAAAGTGCGCGGGTGCTGGTCCAGGATGCAGAGCGCGCCCAGCGCCTGGCCGCCGGGCAGCACCAGCGGGGCGCCCGCATAAAAGCGCACGCCCAGCTCGCCGGTCACCAGCGGGTTGTGGACGAAGCGTTCGTCCAGCAGGGTGTCCTCGACCACCATGACGTCGGCGGACTGGATGGTGTGGTGGCAAAAGGCCACCGAGCGCGGCAGCTCGCGCGTGTCAAGGCCCACGCGCGACTTGTGCCATTGGCGCTCGATGTCCACCAGCGTCACCAGCGCGATGGGGGCACCGAACAGGGCGCTTGCCAGCCGCGTGATGCGGTCGAAGCCGTCGCTGTCCGGCGTCTCCAGCAGGCCGGTGGTCTGCAGGGCGCAGATGCGTTGGCGTTCCCGTTCGAGCGCCTGGTCTGTGTCTTCGGGGCGGGGGATCGAACTCAGCGGTGGCACGGGCGGCAGTCTCCCAGCGGGTCGATGAAGGTGGGCGCGGCGCCCGCGCCTGCCCGGGACGTGCGCACCACCACGCAGGGGGGCCGCGCGGTCATGGCCTGCGCCCCGCCATGGTTTGCACCGATTCGAGCAGTGCCCCGATCTTGAAGGGCTTGCGCAGCGTGCCCGTGACGCCGATGGCGGCGCGCCAGGCATCGCGTTCCGGGTCGGGCAGCGAGGACATGGCCAGCACCGGCACGTCGGCCGCGCAGGCGAACGCTCCGCCGCGCAGTCGCGCCAGCAGGTCGGTGGAGGCGGCGGCATCGTCGCAATCGAGCACCAGACCGAAAAAGGGCTGGGCCGCCAGCATGGGCAGGGCCCGCGCCACGCTGGTGGCTTCGTGAAAGTCCACCAGGCCGAGGTCGCGCGCCACCGAGACGATCGTGCGGCGCAGCACGAATTGCGGCTCCACCAGCAAGAGGAGGGGCAGGGGGGGAGGACGGGTCATGCGTCTTGGTCTTTGCCGGCAATGGTTTCGTTGGCCAGGGTGCCCAGCGCCCGCAGCACGGCCCGCTCGGTGGCGGTGAGGCTGCGGGGCTTGGTGTCGATGATGCAGAGCGTACCCAGGCGCTCGCCGGTCGGCGCGCACAGCGGGGCGCCGGCGTAGAAGCGGATGTTCGGGGCCTGGGTCACCATGGGATTGTCGGCAAAGCGCGCGTCGAGGTTCGCATCCTCCACCACGAACAGGTCCGGCTGCAGGATGGCGTGGGCGCAGAACGACACGTCGCGGCTGGTCTGCGGCACGTCGAGCCCGACGCGCGACTTGAACCATTGCCGCTGGCCGTCGATGAGGCTGATCAGGGCGATCGGGGCGTCCAGCTGTTCGGCCGCGAACCGCACGAATCGGTCGAAGCGCTCCTCCGGGGGCGTATCGAGCAGCATCAGCGCCTGCAGCGCCCGCAGGCGCTGCGCTTCGTTCTCGGGGGGCCTGGCTGGGGTCATGGGAGGTCCTTGGGGAGAAGGGTTGGGGGCGTCAGCCGAGCAGGTAGGCCAACTGGCCCAGGTCGACCACGACCATGCTGGCGCTGGCGCCCTCGTGCTGGTGCGTGACCATGCGGAACTCGCCCACCGAGCCGAGCCGCATTTCGCGCACATCGGCGCGATGGGCCGGCAGCCAGTCGCACAGCCGGGCAATGGCGATGCCCACGGTGGCGTGCTCGGCCGGGTCGGGCTGCAGCAGGATGGCCATGCGCGGCGGCTCGGCGCCGGGCCGGCCGTTGAGCGAGGGCAGGCTGACCACCTTGAGCGTCTTGCCGCGCCACGGCATCACGGCGGTCCGGCCGCGCACCAGCTCGTCGATGGTGGGCTGCGGCAGCTCGACCACGCCGACCACGCTGTCCACCGGCGAGGCATAGAGCGCATCGGCCTCGAACACCAGAAAGTGGCCGCCGGCCTGGCCCGCGTCGGCCTGGGCATCCGTCGGCGTGCCGACGGCGCCCTCGGTGCCGT
>NZ_BAAJYT010000228.1:0-5724 GCF_057541515.1 Acidovorax sp. KNOB132 | reverse complement strand
GCGTCCACGCCGGATCCGGCGCTGCGGCCGGCCGGCCGCGTGGGCAGCGGAAGGGGCTGCGGGGTCACGGGGGGCCGCCGTGGGTCGAAGTTGGGGGGCACGGGCCGCGGTACCGCGCGGCCCGTAGCCCCGACGGACTCCGGCGTGGGCAGGGGCATGGGCTGCGGGGTCGTGGGGGACCACCGGGGGCCCGCAGGCGTGGCCCGGCGTCCCGCTGCGCTCGTGGGCGGGGTAGCCCCCTCGGGTGGCAGCGGAAGGGGATTGCTCTCGGACGGCTCGCTGTCCACGCCATCGTCTTCGGGCACCCAGTCGCGCAAGGAGGGGCTGGCGATGACCGGCGGCCTGGGGAGCGGGTGAAGGGGGTGCTGGTCGTTGAACGGCTCCTTGAACAACTGGCCCAGCGTCGGGCGCCGTTGCCGCGTTGGTGGGGGTTCGACGTCCGGGGCTTGGGGCGTCTGCAGGTCCTGCTCCTCGGGCTCCTGCGCCTTGTTCACGCCGTCGTTGGCCCGGGTGAAGAGGCCTTGCGCTTGCTGTTGTGCCTGGGCCGTGAGCTTGGTGGCCTGGGCTTCGGCGCGGGCGCGCCAGACCGCCTGGGGATCGGCGGCGGCCGCCGGCTCCCGTTCGATTTCGACTTCCGTTTCAGGATCGGGCCTGGGCTCGGGGTTCTGCGCCACCGGGGCGAATTTCGGCGCCCATCGGGCCGAGTGGTCATCCGGGGCCGCGGCGTGCTGCTGCGGGGTGCGGCCCACCTGCTGGGAGCCTGCCGGCAGGAATTCGTGCAGCCGGGTGGACTCCGAAGCCGCCTTGCCCTGCAGCATGCCGAGTGCGGCGCTCTGCGATGCCTCGTCCTTGGCCTTCGTCTTGAATTGCAGGTTGTTGGCGGTCCAGGCGTCGTGGCTGTCCAGCAGGGTGCGCACCTTGGCACGGTAGCCGTCGGCCTTGGCCTGCTGTCCCTGCGCAATCGCCTGCTGGCGCGCTGCCTCGGCCTGCTGGGTGGCCGCCAGGTCCCGCAATCGTGCCACGGCCTCTTGCTGGGCCAGTGCCTCGGCGGGCTGGCCCGCGGCAGCAGCCCGCCGGATGGCGGCCTGGGCCTGCTGGCTTTCCATGGTGGCTCGCCGGGCGGCTTCGGTCGCCTGCTGCGCTGCGGCGGCGGCTTTCTGGCCCGTCTCGGTGGCTTGCTGTGCCAGGCCCTGCAGCTTGTCGTAGGCCTCAGCCGCCTGGGGGCGCAGCTTGGTCACCACGGAAAACGTCATGCCAGGCGCGCTGGCCTGTGCGGCCTGGACCAGGGTGTCCTGCAGGCGCAGCCAGGCGCGGCCGGTCTTTTCTTCCGCCGAGGCATGCGGCACGCCGTCGCGTGCGGCCATGACCGAAACGAACTCGTGCATCCGGGGTTCGAGCTCGGCCAGAAAATCATCCAGGTCTTCGAACTCGCGGATCATCTGGGTCTGGTCGGCCCAGGTCTCGCCATGGCGGGTCGTCATGCGCAGCGTGGTATCGACCCCGCTGTTGGCCAGTTGCTTGCGAAAGTCCAGCCCGGCCCCGCGCGCCTGGGCGGCCCTTTCCGGATCGTGCCTGGATGCCGGCACCAGCCCCAGGCTGGCGTTGGCGCTCGCACGGACATCGGCCCGGTGCTGCGCCGACAGCTTGTACTCCTCCACATTCAGCCCCGAACGGCTTTCCGTCTGCACCGAGCGCGAACGCTGGTTGCTGCTGGCGACCCCCGCCTGCACGCCGACGCCGATGGCGCGCCGCGTGGCCTTGCGGTCGTGCTCGTCGCGGTCCCGCGGCCCGCGCGCGCGGACCATGGCGTTGGCGCCGATGGCCATCTCGGACGTACGGCTGCGTTTGGTGTTGGACAGCTCCGCCACGGCCAGCGCAGGAAAGTGCTCCAGCAGGTAGGCCAGAGGATCCATGTCCGGGCCGCCCTCCGACGATGCGGCGCCCCCGTGGGCCATGGCAATGAGCGCATCGGCGAAGTGCCGCCGCAAGGTGTCCTCATGGGAGGCGGTGCGCTGCATGCGCAGGCTCACGCCCTCGGTGCGCGAGGTTTCGCCGCCGGCCTCCAGGCGCATGTCGAAGCGCAGCGCGATGCCTGCTTCGTCATCGCCCAGGTTGAACTCGTGGTCCTGGTTCCCCAGCTCGCGCCGCAGGCCCACGCTGAGCCCCACGTTGGCGTTCTTGGAGTCCGCCGTGGCGATCTGCATCTGCATGGCCGCACCGACCATGTTCAGGTCCATCGAGCGCTCGTGCCCCAGGCCGATGCCCGCGATCGGCGTGACGAGTTCCGGCGTGGCGGTGGTCACCGACACGGCCTTGCCCAGTTCCAGCCGGGCCAGCCGCGCATCGCTGCTCTTGATCTTCTCGCCCAGGCTGATGCGCTGCGACAGCGATTTCATCACTTCGGCCGCGTCGGCCGGGCCGCGCAGGTCGTTGAACAGCGTGATGGTGTCGGACACGCACAGCTCGAAGCGGTTCACGTGCACGTCCCGCTGCAGGGCCTGCAGCGCGGGCGCCGCCGTTTTCACGGTATCGGCCACCGTGCGGGGCGCGGTGCTGCCGGAGGCCGCGCCGGTGGTGGCCGCGGGCGGGCTCCATGGCACGGCCAGGGCCGCATCGACCAGGGTGCGCATCAGCCGGCCCGCATCGTCGCCCGATTCCTTCATCTGGGACCAGGCGCTGCGCACCGAAGCGGGCCAGGCGTCCTGCACCTGGTCCAGGGCCTCTTCCCGGGACGGCCGCTCGCCCTCGGGCAGGGTCTTGAGCCAGTCCTGGGTGAGCTTGCTTTCGATGGCCTCGAAGGTGTCGATGCGCAGGGACCGCAAGGCGGCCGCGGGCTTCACCTTGGCCAGCAGGTCGGCCGATACCACCATGAGGTCGGCCAGTGCCCGGGTCTGCGGCGCTTCCACGCCGGCCGCGGCCCTGGCCGCTTCGGCAATCTCGTGGAAGCCGCCGATGGCTTCGTGGGCGATGGCATCGGTGCGCAGGCCCCGGGCGACCTGGCTGGGGCCCACCGTGGGCGACAGCGTGCCATCGGCCAGCGCGCGCAGATCGGTGTGCTCTCCCAGCACCCTCAGGATGTGCCCGACATTGGGGCGGCTGCCGCGCAGCGATTGCCAGTCGGCGGCCAGGCCCGGGGGCAGCCCGGCCATGCCCTCGGCCCCCAGGTGGGCCTCCACTTTCTGGAAAAAGCCCTTGCCCAGGTGCTTGAGCGTGTTCTGCGAAGGGGCCGGCGCGCTCCCGCCCAGCCCCAGCTCCTTCAGCACCCCGAGCATCAGGGTTTCGGCTGGCAGCGCGCCGGCCCCTGCGCGCGCTTGGAGATCGATGCGCAGGTCGGTGGCGGTGCGGTGCAGCGATGCCACGGCTTCGTCGCGGCGCGGCAGCATGCCGTTCTCGCTGGCGGCGGCGGTCATCTTGCGCATGACCGATTTGCGCCACATCGTCGGCTGCGCGCCAGGCAGCCAGGACGCGATGGCGGGCAGCGCAGGCGCGAGCAGCCCTTCCATGCCCGCCGAGTTCTTGACGATGGCCTTGGGCAGCCCGCCCGTCAGCCAGTTCTGGAACCGCCCCATCCGCCCGGACGCCGCGCGCGCGTTGCGCTGGCTGGTCTGGTCGAGCGCGCCGTCGCTGAACTGCAGCAGCCGCTGGCGCACGCGGTCGTAGCTGGATCCCGGCGCCTTGGTCGTGAACCCGTTCTGCAGGCAATGGAACGCGGTGCGCTGCGCCACCGTCCGCTCGGATTCGGGCACCGGGTGGTGCCGTGGCTGGGCCAGCTCGACCGCATGCGCCACTGCGTCGCGCAGCAACGCCATGTCCGCCGGGGCCTCGGCCGATCCGGGGCCCTCCTGCTGCCGGGACGACTGCAGATGCAGCATCGCCGACATGGCCACCTGCAAGGCATCCTGCCGGGTCCCGGCGGCGGGAGGGTCCGTCATCCTGGCCAGCAGGCGCATGCCGCCTGCCGGCCTGGCGATGGCGCACGCCAGGCGCGACAGCGGCTGCAGGTCGGCGCGGGTTTCGCGGTCCGGTGGGGAAGGCTGCAGGGCGTCGTGCACCAGGCCGACCAGCCGGGCCGGCGAGCTGTGCGACAGGTTTTCCATGGCCGTCGCCAGCCCCTCGGGATCGCCGGCGAAGGTGTCGCGGGCGGTGTTGATCAGCAGCTCGACGGCCAGCACGTCGGGCACCTTGGTGCCGTGGTTCAGGGCCGCGACCAGCGTGTCGGTGGCTGCCTGCAGCCGGGGCTGCAGGGGCTCGGGCACGCCCGAGAGCAGTTCAGCGACCATCCTGGCGTTGGCGGCGGTCGCCGCGTCCTTGGAGCGCTGCTCGGCGGCCTTGGCGGCGTCGGTCAGCTGCTGCAATGCGCCTTCCGTGTTCACGCGCGCGCCACCGGGCAACGCGGCCTGGGTGGCCAGGTGGATGGTGGCCTTGGCCTTCTCGGCATGGACCAGGCCTTCCAGATGGCCCAGCACGATGGACTTCGTCTCCGCCGTGGCCCTGCCCTGGCTGCTCTGGCCCCCTGCCTTGAGGCCCCCGGCTTCATAGAACATCTCCAGCGCGTCGCTGGGCACACTGGCAGGGCCCTTGCCCAGCGACAGCACGGACAGCGCCTGCTGGGCCCAGTACGCCGCCGTGCCCGCGATGCCGCCGTCCCGGCCCGATCCTTCGGTACCGGGCGACTGGCCGGTCTCCACCTGGTGCAGTGCCTCCTGCACGGCCTGCGCCAGCCCGGTCTTGGTGGCGTTGGGCAGTGGCACCCGTCCGTCCGCCTCGAACCGCGGCGCCTGCACCTGGTTGTGCCGCACCACCGGGTGCTGGGTCTGCGTGCCCACCGCCAGCGGGCCCAGGCTGGCGTTGGCCGTGGTCTTGCCGCCCTTCCAGAGGCTTTTGAGCTTGGACAGGACGGTCCGGTCCGAGCGCTGCGCCATGTTGGCGGTGGTGTAGACCGCCGCCGATCCGCTCTTGCCGCGCGCAGCGAGCCCCTCCGGCCCCTTCAGGCTGGCGCTGCGCTCCGGGCATCCGGGACCGGGGACGCAGGCCGTGCAGGCGTGGACGGAGGCCGTCCGGCCGGCTGGATTTCCCCTGAACTGGTGGCACGCATGGTCTTGTCTCCCTGGAATTCTTCTGGAATCCCATGGTTGTATACAAGTCCTGGCAGCTTTCCCGGTGATGCGAAGCCGTGCATCTGCACGCGAAAAGGCCGCCGCGCCTTGGGCGCGGCAGCGCAAACCCTGTGCTAGAGGGGCGGGCGGCACCGATGGCAGGGCGCCGCCGCGCCGCCACTCACAGCGGGTGCGGCGCTTCGGGCGCGCGGGGTGCCTGGGGGGCTGGTGGGGGCCGCCGCATCACCCGGCGCTGGAACCACTGCGCGAAGTCGTCCACGTAGGTGAACACCGCCGGCACCACCAGCAGGCTGAGCACGGTCGAGGTAATGAGCCCGCCGATCACCGCCACCGCCATGGGCGAGCGAAAGCTCATGTCGGCGCTGCCCAGCGCCAGGGCGATGGGCATCATGCCGGCGCCCATGGCGAGCGTGGTCATGATGATGGGCCGCGCGCGCTTGTGGCAGGCATCCAGCAGCGCGTCCCAGCGGCTCATGCCCTGGTCGCGGCGCGCCACGATGGCGTACTCCACCAGCAGGATGGAGTTCTTGGTGGCGATGCCCATCAGCATGATGAGCCCGATGAGCGAGGGCATCGAAAAGCTCTTGCCCGCCACCAGCAGCGCCAC
>NZ_BAAJYT010000227.1:2500-5749 GCF_057541515.1 Acidovorax sp. KNOB132 | reverse complement strand
AAAACGCCCCGACATCGTTGGATGTCGGGGCGGTTTGGGCTGTAAGAGCCTGACGATGACCTACTTTCACACGGGAACCCGCACTATCATCGGCGCAAAGTCGTTTCACTGTCCTGTTCGGGATGGGAAGGAGTGGTACCAACTTGCTATGGTCATCAGGCATAACTTGGAGCCACCTTGATGTGATCAAGGCGGCGAATTCATAGAGTTTGGAATCAGCTTGTATTTTGACTGCGTCACTTGGCATAACAACTTGATCAAATGATGATCAAAGTTATAGGGTCAAGCCGCACGAGCAATTAGTATCAGTTAGCTTAACGCATTACTGCGCTTCCACACCTGACCTATCAACGTCCTGGTCTTGAACGACTCTTTAGGGGGCTCAAGGCCCCGGCAGATCTCATCTTGAAACGAGTTTCCCGCTTAGATGCTTTCAGCGGTTATCTCTTCCACACTTAGCTACTCGGCAATGCCACTGGCGTGACAACCGATACACCAGAGGTGTGTCCACTCCGGTCCTCTCGTACTAGGAGCAGGCTTCCTCAAATCTGCAGCGCCCACGGAAGATAGGGACCAAACTGTCTCACGACGTTTTAAACCCAGCTCACGTACCTCTTTAAATGGCGAACAGCCATACCCTTGGGACCGGCTACAGCCCCAGGATGAGATGAGCCGACATCGAGGTGCCAAACACCGCCGTCGATATGAACTCTTGGGCGGTATCAGCCTGTTATCCCCAGAGTACCTTTTATCCGTTGAGCGATGGCCCTTCCATACAGAACCACCGGATCACTATGTCCTGCTTTCGCATCTGCTCGACTTGTCAGTCTCGCAGTTAAGCACGCTTATGCCATTGCACTATTAGCACGATGTCCGACCGTACCTAGCGTACCTTCGAACTCCTCCGTTACGCTTTGGGAGGAGACCGCCCCAGTCAAACTGCCTACCATGCACTGTCCCCGATCCCGATAAGGGACCTAGGTTAGAACCTCAAACACACCAGGGTGGTATTTCAACGTTGGCTCCATGAGAACTAGCGTCCTCACTTCAAAGCCTCCCACCTATCCTACACAGATCTGTTCAAAGTCCAATACAAAGCTACAGTAAAGGTTCATGGGGTCTTTCCGTCTTTCCGCGGGGAGATTGCATCATCACAAACATTTCAACTTCGCTGAGTCTCAGGAGGAGACAGTGTGGCCATCGTTACGCCATTCGTGCAGGTCGGAACTTACCCGACAAGGAATTTCGCTACCTTAGGACCGTTATAGTTACGGCCGCCGTTTACTGGGACTTCAATCAAGAGCTTGCACCCCATCATTTAATCTTCCAGCACCGGGCAGGCGTCACACCCTATACGTCCACTTTCGTGTTTGCAGAGTGCTGTGTTTTTATTAAACAGTCGCAGCCACCGATTTTTTGCAACCCCTTTGGGCTCGCCTTGTACAGGTTCACCTACTTGGGGCATACCTTCTCCCGAAGTTACGGTATCAATTTGCCGAGTTCCTTCTCCTGAGTTCTCTCAAGCGCCTTAGAATACTCATCTCGCGCACCAGTGTCGGTTTGCGGTACGGTCGTGTGTAGCTGAAGCTTAGTGGCTTTTCCTGGAAGCAGGGTATCACTCACTTCGTCTGCAAGCAGACTCGTTATCACCCCTCATCTAAGCCTGGCGGATTTGCCTACCAGGCACGACTACAGGCTTGAACCAACATATCCAACAGTTGGCTGAGCTAACCTTCTCCGTCCCCACATCGCACTACACATCGGTACAGGAATATTGACCTGTTTCCCATCAGCTACGCATCTCTGCCTCGCCTTAGGGGCCGACTCACTCTACGCCGATGAACGTTGCGTAGAAAACCTTGCGCTTACGGCGAGGGGGCTTTTCACCCCCTTTAACGCTACTCATGTCAGCATTCGCACTTCTGATACCTCCAGCATCCGTTACCAGACACCTTCACAGGCTTACAGAACGCTCTCCTACCACTCACAGTAAACTGTGAATCCGCAGCTTCGGTAACTGGCTTAGCCCCGTTACATCTTCCGCGCAGGACGACTCGATCAGTGAGCTATTACGCTTTCTTTAAATGATGGCTGCTTCTAAGCCAACATCCTGACTGTTTTAGCCTTCCCACTTCGTTTCCCACTTAGCCAATTTTAGGGACCTTAGCTGGCGGTCTGGGTTGTTTCCCTCTTGAGTCCGGACGTTAGCACCCGGTGCTCTGTCTCCCAAGCTGTACTCGTCGGTATTCGGAGTTTGCCTTGGTTTGGTAAGTCGCCATGACCCCCTAGCCAAAACAGTGCTCTACCCCCGGCGGTAATACTTGAGGCACTACCTAAATAGTTTTCGGAGAGAACCAGCTATTTCCAAGTTTGTTTAGCCTTTCACCCCTATCCACAGCTCATCCGCTAGTTTTGCAACACTAGTCGGTTCGGACCTCCAGTACCTGTTACGGCACCTTCATCCTGGCCATGGATAGATCACTTGGTTTCGGGTCTACACCCAGCGACTGAACGCCCTATTCGGACTCGATTTCTCTACGGCTTCCCTATTCGGTTAACCTTGCCACTGAATGTAAGTCGCTGACCCATTATACAAAAGGTACGCAGTCACCCTTGCGGGCTCCTACTTTTTGTAAGCATGCGGTTTCAGGATCTATTTCACTCCCCTCCCGGGGTTCTTTTCGCCTTTCCCTCACGGTACTGGTTCACTATCGGTCGATTACGAGTATTTAGCCTTGGAGGATGGTCCCCCCATATTCAGACAAGGTTTCTCGTGCCCCGCCCTACTTTTCTCTAGCTTAGTACCACACGTCTGTTTTCGCATACAGGGCTATCACCTGCTATGGCTGGGCTTTCCATCCCATTTTGCTAACAGTCGTGCTATCACTAGAAGGCTCTTCCGATTTCGCTCGCCACTACTTTCGGAATCTCGGTTGATGTCTTTTCCTCGAGCTACTGAGATGTTTCAGTTCACCCGGTTCGCCTCGCATACCTATGTATTCAGTATGCGATACCTCTTGCGAGGTGGGTTTCCCCATTCAGAAATCTCCGGATCAAAGCTTATTTGCCAGCTCCCCGAAGCTTATCGCAGGCTATCACGTCTTTCGTCGCCTGTAATCGCCAAGGCATCCACCACATGCTCTTAGTCACTTGACCCTATAACTTTGACGTCTCTTTCAAAACATCTCCATTTTCTTTCAAGTACTTGCGAGGTCTTTCACCTCGCGCGTTATGCCGTAATGTGAATGT
>NZ_BAAJYT010000226.1:0-5785 GCF_057541515.1 Acidovorax sp. KNOB132 | reverse complement strand
CCGCGCGGCGGTAGGGGCTGATCTGCGGCTCCTGCACGCCGAAGCGGGCTTCGAGAAAGCGCAGCACGGAGGTGTGGTCGAAGTTCTGCGAATTCACCCAGCCGCCGCGGCTCCACGGGGAGATCACCCACATCGGCACGCGCGGCCCGGGGCCGTAGCAGTCGCCATCGGGCGGCGGCATGCCGGTGCCGGGGACCGGGGTGTGCGTGTAGTACTCGTAGGCCATGTCCCGGTCGCTCAGCGTGGACTTGCCGATCTTTCCGCCGCTGGCATCCAGCGACGGCGCGCACGGCGGCGGCAGGTGGTCGAAGTAGCCGTCGTTCTCGTCGAAGTTGATGAGCAGCACGGTCTTGCTCCACACGTCGGGATTGGCCGTGAGGGCATCGAGCACCTCCTGCACGTACCAGCCGCCCTGCACCGGGCTGGAAGGGCCCGGGTGTTCGGAGTACGTGGCGGGCGGGATGACCCACGACACCTGCGGCAGCGAGCCGTCGAGCACCGCTTTGCGGAAGGTGCCGAGAAAGCCGCCGTCCGGCATGGTGTTGGCAATGCCCTTGTAGAGCGGGTTGCCGGTGTTGTCGCTCGCGGGGTCGTAGGCGGGGTTGACGTCGCGGTCATGGTAGACCGGCTTGCCCGAGGCGAGGTTGGCCTGGCGGTACTGCGGAAAGCCGAAGAGCGGGTTGTCGGTGAAGTTGTCGGGCATGTTCTGGTAGACCATCCACGAGATGCCGGCCTTTTGCAGACGCTCGGGGTAGGTGGTCCAGTCGTAGCCGCCGGTGCGGATGTCAGTGTCCGAGTCGAGCTCGTCCAGGGCGTTGTTCACCACCACCCGGCCGGAGGGACCCGTGGCGCCGTTGGTGCCGGTCCAGTGGAACAGCCGGTTGGAATTGGTGCCGCCGTGCAGCGAGCAGAAGTACGCATCGCACACCGTGAAGGCTTCGGCCAGGGCGAACTGGAACGGGGCCTCCTGCTGCGTGTAGTAGCCCATGGACTGGGGCTGCTTGTAGCGCGCCCACTCCTGCATGCGGCCACGGTCCCAGGCGTTGCGCGCGTCGACCCAGCTGTGGGGCGTGCCGCTCACGCGCTGGGCATTGCCGGCCTTCTGGTCCAAGTGGTAGGGCAGCACGGGCGCGCCGTTCTTGTCCAGTTGCTGCCACACGCTGCGGCCGCCGGCCACGGGGATGGTGAAGCGGTCGCCGAAACCGCGCACGCCGGGCAAGGTGCCGAAGTAGTGGTCGAAGGAGCGGTTTTCCTGCATGACGATCACGACGTGCTCCACGTCCTGGATCGTGCCGGTGCGGTGGTTGGCCGGAATGGCCAGGGCCCGGCGGATGCTGGGCGGGAACAGGCTCAGCGCCGCGGCGGACGCGGTGGTGCCGGCCGCGGCCTGGAGGAACTTGCGTTTCCGGGAATCGATGGTCATGGTGTGCTCTGCGTGGGTTCGACGGGGAAGGCGCGCGCTCAAGGGGCGCAGCGCAGCTGGGTCTTTTCGGCGCCGGGGGCATCGGCGGAGGTGCCGCCTCCCCCACTGCCGCCGCAGCCCGCCAGGGCCAACGCCATCGCCGAACCGGCCAGAAACATGAAGAGCGGCCGCGCCCAGCGGGGGCGCGATCGGGGGGCTGCAGGGATCAAGGTCATGGAAAGGTCTCGCGGGTCGAGTGGATCAAGCGGCGGACTGGGCCAAAGACCGAACTTCGGGGCGACCGCCTTGCAGTTGCAGAAAAGTGCATAAACGCAGGAATCTGCAACCCGAATGATCCGCCCGCACCGTGTCAGCGCCATGACGGCAGTGGCCTTCCAGGGGCAGGGGCGCCCCTCCCCCGCGCACGGCAGAACGGCAAAAAGCACAAGGCGGCCCCGAAGGCCGCCTTGTGCTTTGAAAAGACAGAAAAGAAGGAGCGGGATGCCGTGGCGCCCCGTCATCCACCAGGCGCCTGGGCGCCTGCGATCACGCCGGTGCGGTGGTGCGGATCAGGTGGTCGAATGCGCCCAGGGCCGCCTTGGCGCCCTCGCCCGCCGCGATGATGATCTGCTTGTACGGCACCGTGGTCACGTCGCCCGCGGCGAACACACCCGGCACGTTGGTGCGGCCATGCGAGTCCACCACGATTTCGCCGAACTTCGACAGCTCCACCGTGCCCTGCAGCCACTGGGTGTTGGGCAACAGGCCGATCTGCACGAAGATGCCTTCCAGCGCCAGTTGCTTCGCCTCGCCGCTCGCGCGGTCCTGGTAGGCCAGGCCCGTCACGCGGCTGCCGTCGCCCAGCACCTCGGTCGTCTGCGCCTGGGTGATGACGGTCACGTTGGGCAGGCTGCGCAGCTTGCGCTGCAGCACGGCGTCGGCCTTCAGATCGGCCGCGAACTCCAGCAGGGTGACGTGCGCCACCACGCCGGACAGGTCGATGGCCGCCTCCACGCCGGAGTTGCCGCCGCCGATCACCGCCACGCGCTTGCCCTTGAACAGCGGGCCGTCGCAGTGGGGGCAGTAGGTCACGCCCTTGGTGCGGTACTGGTCTTCGCCGGGCACGTTCATGTTGCGCCACCGCGCGCCGGTCGAGAGGATGACCGTGCGCGAGCGCAAGGTGCCGCCGTTTTCCAGCTCGACCTCGATCAGGCCGCCTTCCGCCGCGGCGGGCTTCAAGGCCTTGGCGCGCTGCAGGTTCATCAGGTCCACCTCGTAGTCGCGCACGTGCTGCTCCAGCGCCGCGGCGAATCGGGGGCCGTCCGTCTTGCTGATCGAGATGTAGTTCTCGATGTCCAGCGTGTCGTTGACCTGGCCACCGAAGCGCTCCGCGGCCACGCCGGTGCGGATGCCCTTGCGGGCGGCATACACGGCGGCCGCGGCGCCGGCCGGGCCACCGCCGACCACCAGCACGTCGAAGGCCTCCTTGGCCGAGAGCTTGGCCGCATCGCGCGCCGCCGCGCCGGTGTCCAGCTTGCCCACGATCTCTTCCACGGTCATGCGGCCCGAGCCGAATACCAGGCCGTTCATGAACACCATGGGCACCGCCATGATTTCACGGTCGGTCACTTCCTGCTGGAAGGCGCCGCCCTCGATCACCGTGGTCTTGATGCGCGGGTTGAAAATGGCCATCAGCGACAGCGCCTGCACCACGTCCGGGCAGTTGTGGCAGGTCAGGCTCATGTAGACGTCGAACTCGAAGTCGCCATCGATCGCCTGGATCTGCTCGATCACGTCCTGCTCCACCTTCGGGGGATGGCCGCCGGTCCACAGCAGGGCCAGCACCAGCGACGTGAATTCATGGCCCAGCGGCAGGCCGGCGAAGCGCAGGTGGGTCTGCGTGCCGGCGCGCTGCAGGGTGAACGAGGGCTTGCGCGCGTCGTTGCCGTCGGTGCGCAGGGTGATCTTGTCGCTGCGCAGGCCCTGGATGGTTTCCAGCAGTTCGCGGGTCTGGGTGGACACCTCGCTGCCGTCCAGGGACGCCACGATCTCGAACGGTTGCGTCACGCGCTCCAGGTAAGCCGAAAGTTGGGTTTTGAGTTGGTCGTCGAGCATGGTGGTGTCCTTTGCGATTCGAGTTGTGTCGTTGGGCGGTGCGGCCAGTGCCGGGCACGGAGCGGAGAAATCGGGGATGAGCGGGCGAAAAAAAAGCCGGACGGCATGGCGCGCACGCCATGCTGCTGTCCGGCCAGGGGCGCCCGGGGCGCCCCGCTCCTGCGGGAGGCCGAGGGGCTTAGATCTTGCCGACCAGATCCAGGGAAGGCGTCAGCGTCTTGGCGCCTTCCTTCCACTTGGCGGGGCAGACCTGGCCTGGGTTGGCGGCGGTGAACTGGGCCGCCTTCAGCTTGCGCAGGGTTTCCGACACGTCGCGGGCGATTTCGTTGGAATGGATTTCCTGGGTCTTGATCACGCCATCGGGGTTGATCACGAACGTGCCGCGCAGTGCCAGGCCTTCTTCAGGAATGTGCACGCCGAACGCGTTGGTCAGCTGGTGCGTGGGGTCGCCCACCAGGGGGAACTTGGCCTTGCCGACGGCGTCGGAGGTTTCGTGCCACACCTTGTGCGAGAAGTGCGTGTCGGTCGTCACGATGTAGACCTCGGCGCCGGCCTTCTGGAACTCGGCATAGTTGTCGGCCGCGTCTTCGATTTCGGTGGGGCAGTTGAAGGTGAAGGCCGCCGGCATGAAAATCAGGACGGACCACTTGCCCTTGAGGTTGGCTTCGGTCACTTCAATGAAGTCGCCCTTGCCGTCGCGGTTCACGAAAGCGGTGGTCTTGAAGGGCTGGACTTGCGTATTGATCAGGGACATTGCTGTTTCCTAGGTTGATGGCTGAACACGAAAACCCGAAGTTTAGGCGCTCCCAAGCCATCAATCCAATTAATTGACTTCATCAAGTCGATTGCCAAAGGCTATAAAAAGCAAGGGCTCGATGGCGTGGGCCAGGGGCGAACGACTGTATCTGAGGACGCCCAACGCGAACACAACTCAGCATCAAACGCAGCCATACCGCCCGGGCAGGGAGATTGCCTTGCGCCACGTGGCCCGCGTCATGACAATCGCACCCCAAACCCACACAAGGAGAATCTCCATGCAAGGCGACGCACAGGTCATTTCGCATCTGCAGGCCCAGCTCAAGAACGAACTGACGGCCATCAACCAGTACTTCCTGCACTACCGGATGCTCAAGCACTGGGGCTTCGACAAGCTGGCGAAGAAGGAATACGAAGAGTCGATCGGCGAGATGAAGCATGCCGACAAGCTCATGGACCGCATCTTCATGCTGGACGGCCTGCCCAACCTGCAGGACCTGGCCAAGCTGCAGGTCGGCGAGGACGTGCCCGAGATCCTCGAATGCGACCTGCGCTCCGAGCGCGGCGCCCAGGCCACCATCAAGGACGGCATCGCCCACTGCGAAACGGTGCGCGACTATGTCTCGCGCGATCTGCTGCAGGGCATCCTGGACGACACCGAAGAGCACATCGACTTCCTCGAAACGCAGATCGACCTGCTGGCCAAGGTCGGGCTGCAGAACTACCTGCAGTCGCAGATGGGCGAGATCGAATAACGCACCACCTGCCCGGCACCCGCCCCCGGGTAACCCGTGCTCCAGCCGGCCTTCGGGCCGGTTTTTCGTTTCCGGCCCGGTCCCGCCCCTCAAAGTGTGGCGCGCACGCATCAGGTGGCGTGCCCATGGCGCCCAAGTTCCCACTGTTTGTTGCGATTGCACACAACGGAATGCGAACGATTCTCATGAAACCTAGAATACCGGCCTAGCCAGCCAGTCAGTCCGCCCCGGGCCCCGTGCCCCGCCTGCAGCCAGCGCCCCAACCTGCATGGAGCCTTTCGATGCTGCACTGTCCTGCGCGCGCCTGTTTCGCCACCCCGGCCGATCACCCCTTTTCCGACACCCATTCCTGCGCGGCCGCCATCGCTTTGGTGGGCGCCGCCCGGCCATGAAGGCGGCCCGCGTCGACTGGCGCTACCGCCTGGCGATCACCTCCCGCGCCCTGGCGGGGGGGCTGGGTGGCTACGCGCTGGCGGCGGCCGCCACCGCCGCCCTCACCCTCGGCCTGATGCCGTTCATGCCGCGAGTGGAGGCGGTGCTCACCGCCACGCTGCTGTCGTGGCTGGTCTATGCCTGCGCCGTGGCCTGGGCCTTCTATGCACGCACGGCCTGGGGCGCCTGGGCCGCCCTCGGGCTGCCGGCGCTCGCCCTGGGCGCGCTGGCGATGGCGCCCCGCTGGCTGGGGGGCGCATGAAGCAGAAGACCGCACCCGAGCGCGAGGGTTTCCGCCAGGCCATGGCCTGGCTGCACACCTGGT
>NZ_BAAJYT010000225.1:0-5789 GCF_057541515.1 Acidovorax sp. KNOB132 | reverse complement strand
AGGCGTGTATGCCAGGTCGCATGCTGCGCCGCATCAAGCGGCTTTGTGCATAAGTGCATCTGCGTTGGCCTTGTCAAGAGTCCATTTTGTGCTAGGGCGGGCAGCGAAGGTCGGGCAATTTCCTTCAATGGGCAACGCAAGTTACTTGATTTGACGAGGATTTTTGCAAAAGGTACCGATTTTTCTGTGGATAACTTTGTTGACATCCCCGGCCCGGCTGATAGCCCAGGGGGAGCAGACCGCCCCCGCCACCATCTGCCGGCGATGGGGAGAGTTCAAAAAAATCCATATGAATCAATGATCTATCAAAAATGCGGTGAATGCTGCCCAAGGCGTGTCATGCCAGGTCGCATGCTGCGCCGCATCAAGCGGCTTGTGCATAAGTGCATCTGCGTTGGCCTTGTCAAGAGTCCATTTTGTGCTAGGGCGGGCAGCGAAGGTCGGGCAATTTCTTCAATGGGCAACGCAAGTACTTGATTTGACGAGGATTTTGCAAAAGTACCGATTTTCTGTGGATAACTTTGTTGATATCACTGTCCGACCGGCCGCCAAGCCTTGAAAATACGTGGTTTTGTTACATTGCCCGGAAATTCGGCAAATTCTGCAAGTCCTTATGAATCAAAGACTTACCAGCGCCGCTTCATTGTTTTGAGACGCATCAAAAAAAATTTCCAGGAAGGCCGCCCGTGCGCCAACGTGGTGCGCGCGGTGTGCATAACTTGCTCGCCGGCGTTGCCCCTGCTGTCAAGGCCTGTCAAGGGCTTTCAAGCCTGGCGCAACGCGCGGGAATGGCGGTGCACCGTTTCCACGAGGGCCGCCACATGCTCCGGGGGCGTGAACTGGCTGATGCCGTGGCCCAGGTTGAAGATGTGCGTGGGGCCGGTGGTGGTCCGGTCGGTGTGGGGGGCGCCGAAGCTGTCGAGCACGGCGCGCGTGTGCAGCGCGATCTGCTCGGGCGGGGCAAATAGCACGTTGGGGTCGATGTTGCCCTGAAGCGCCTTGCCGGGACCACCCACCGCGCCGCCGACCAGGGCGCGTGCACGGGCCAGATTGGCCGTCCAGTCCAGTCCGAGCACCTCGCAGTCCAGGTCCTTCATGGCGTCCAGCCAGAGCGCACCGCCCTTGGTGAACACGATGCGCGGCACGTCGGTGCCGTCCACGCCGGTGCGCTGGAGCTGGGCCAGCACGCGCTTGGTGTAGGCCAGGCTGAAGGCCTGGAAGGCGCCATCGGCCAGCACCCCGCCCCAGCTGTCGAACACCATCACGGCCTGGGCGCCCGCGTCAATCTGCGCGTTCAGGTAGGCGGCCACGGCGTCGGCGTTGATGGCCAGGATGCGGTGCATCAGGTCGGGGCGGCTGTACATCAGCGTCTTCACGAGGCGGTAGTCGTCGCTGCCCTTGCCCTCCACCATGTAGCAGGCCAGCGTCCAGGGGCTGCCGGAAAAGCCGATCAGCGGCACGCGGCCGTCGAGCGCGCGCCGGATGCTGGTGACCGCATCGAACACGTAGCGCAGCTTGTCCATGTCGGGCACGGCCAGGGCCGCCACGGCCGCTTCGTCGCGCACCACGTGGGCGAAGCGCGGGCCTTCGCCCTCGGCGAATGACAGGCCCAGGCCCATCGCATCGGGCACGGTGAGGATGTCGCTGAACAGAATGGCCGCGTCGAGCGGAAACCGCTCCAGGGGCTGCAGCGTGACCTCGGTGGCGTAGTCCACGTTGGTGGCCAGCCCCATGAAGCTGCCCGCCCGGGCCCGCGTCGCCTTGTACTCCGGCAGGTAGCGGCCGGCCTGGCGCATCAGCCACAGGGGGGTGTAGTCGGTGGCCTGGCGCCGGCAGGCGCGCAGGAAGGTGTCGTTCTGGAGGGGGGCGAAGCTCATGCCCCTGATTGTGGCGTAGCCGCGGGGCCGGGTTTCTGCGCCAGGTCCATGCCCGGCCCCGGCGGCCGGTTCATCCCTTTCAATCCGTGGCCGCATCCCCCAGCAGCCCCGCCGCGCCGGCCTCGGCCAGCCGGGTGACCAGGGGGTGGATCACCTTGCGCGCGCTGTAGATCAGGTGAAAGTGCTCGTGCACGTCCGCCGTGGTGCCTACCGGCTCCAGCCCGTAGGTGCGCTGGAGGTGCTCGCCCAGCAGCAGGGCGCCGGCATCACGCCCATGCCGGCGGCGGCGAAGGTGCTGAGCAGGGCGCTGTCCTCGAACTCCCCGGCCAGCCGGGGGCGGATGCGCTCGCGCTCCAGCCAGTGGTCGATGCGCGCGCGCAGCGCGGCGTGGGCCGTGGGCAGGATCACCGGCACCACGGCCAGGCTGTGCGGAAAGTTCTGCGAGGCGGCGCGGGCCCACAGCGGCGGCGCATACCAGCCGATGGCGCTGGTGCCCAGCAACTGGCTGGTGGTGCGCAGGGCGGGGTTGGGCGGGGCGGAGCGGTCGGCCAGCACCGCATCGAGCTTGTGCAGCGCCAGTTCGGCCAGCAGGGGCTGGAATTCGCCGTCGTGGCACAGCAGGCGCAGGTGGGGCTCGTCCAGCACGGGGGTGAGCAGCCGGTGCACGGCCAGCTTGGCGATGCCGTCGGAGATGCCCAGGTTCAGCCGCACCGCCTGCCCGCTGGTGGCCTCGCGCACGCGCAGGGGCAACTGCTCGCCCAGGGCGAAGATGTGGTCGGCCTCGTGCAGGGCCGCCACGCCGGCATCGGTCAGCACGAGGTTGCGCCCTTCGCTGCGCAGCAGGGCCACGCCCAGGTCCTTTTCCAGGGAGCGCACCTGGGCGCTGATGGTCTGCACCGCCATGTCCAGCCGTTCGGCCGCCCGGGCCACGCCGCCTTCCTTGGCGACCACCCAGAAGTAGTACAGGTGGCGGTAGTTGAAGCTCTGGCTCATGGCGGGGCGGGCGGTGGGGAAAATGGAATGGTTCGGAAAAACCGAAGCAATGGTACCGGGAAGGCATCTTCTTTTCTGGCTGCGGCGGCCCCACAGTCCGGTTCGTTCTCCCTCCAATTACTTTTCCAACAAGCCATGAACCACCTGCAGCCCGTTTCCCTTGCGCCGCCTTCGGCATTCCCCCAACCGCCGTCGCCGCACGGCTTTCAACCGATCGGAGGCTAAAGCCATGGAAACCATTGGAACCTGGTGGATGTGGGCGGGTTTTGCCGTCTTCGTGGTCGTCGCGATCGGGATCGACCTGCTGGTCATGGAGCGCCAGGGGGCGCACAAGGTGACCACCAGGGAGGCCGTGGGCTGGAGCGTGCTCTGGTTCTCGCTGGCCTTCGTGTTCGTCGGCATTCTGTGGTGGTATCTCAACGGCTCGCAGGGCCGCGAGGTGGCCAACACGGTATCGATGCAGTTCATCACCGGCTACCTGGTGGAAAAAAGCCTGTCGGTGGACAACATCTTCGTGTTCCTGATGCTGTTCAGCTACTTCGCCGTCCCGGCGGAATACCAAAAGCGTGCGCTGATCGTCGGCATCATCGGTGCCATCGTGCTGCGCACCGTGCTGATCCTGGCCGGTGCCTGGCTTCTGGCCACGTTCCACTGGCTGCTGTACGTGTTCGGCGCCTTCCTCGTCATCACCGGCGTGAAGATGTGGCTGGCCGCGGGCAAGGAGCCCGACATCGCCACCAACCCGGTGCTGAAGTTCCTGCGGGGCCGCATGCGCATCTCCGACACGTTCGACGGCGAGAAGCTCACGACGATGATCGGCGGCGTCAAGCACTACACGCCGCTCTTCGTGGTGCTGGTGCTGATCGGCACGACCGACATCATCTTCGCGGTGGACAGCATTCCCGCGATCTTCGCCATCACGAACGATCCGTTCATCGTGCTGACCGCCAACATCTTCGCCATCCTGGGGTTGCGGGCGCTGTACTTCCTGCTGGCCGACCTGGCGAGCCGCTTCCACCTGCTGGCCTATGGCCTGGCCCTGGTGCTGGTGTTCATCGGCGCGAAGATGCTGCTGATCGACCTGTACAAGATCCCGATCGGCTATGCGCTGCTGGTCACCGCGGGACTGATCGCCGGCTCGGTCGCCGCCTCGCTGTGGACCTCGCGCGGCCAGCCCCGCGAAACGCCCGCCTTGCCCCACGACCCCCGTTGATCAATCAGCCAAGGAGAGCCCTGCCATGTCCATGATCGAATTGATTTTGCTGTGCCTGCTGGCGACCCTGGTCATCACCACGTTCCTCGGCTGGCGCGCGGGCAACGAGCGCCGCGATGTGGGGCTGCTCGCGGGCCTGACCGCGCTGTGCGGCGTGGGCGCCGCAACCGCGCTGGTGGTCTGAGCGCACGGCACGCGGCCCGCCCGGGGCCGTGCTGCCATGCCCATTGCCGGCGGATGGCAGACCCGTCGCGGCTTATGCCGGCGATTTGTATTTGATCGAGCAGCCGTAGGGCTGCGTGGTGGGCACCGCGATCGGCTTGCCCGCCAGGGCGTCGGCCAGGCCGGCCTTCACGTAGTTCGTGGCCTTCGGGATGTCGGCCGGGCGGGCCGAAGGAATGCTGTCGATGCCGCCCGCATACACCAGCGTGCCCTTGGGATCGACGATGTACAGGTGCGGCGTGGTGCGCGCGCCATAGGCATGGCCGGCGTGCCTTCCTCGTCCAGCAGCAGGGCGGTGGGCACCGCCTTGCGCTCGGTGAACCAGGCGGCCAGTTGCGCGGGGGCCAGGTAGTCGCTGCTGGCCTTCTCGGTGGAGTTCACCGACAGCCACACCACCCCCTGGTCCACCGCGCCCTTTTGCGTGGCCGGCAGGTTGCCGCTGTCGTAGTGCTTGCGCACGAAGGGGCAACCCGGGTTGGTCCACTCCAGCACCACGTGCTTGCCCTTGAAGTCCGACAGCCGCACGGTCTTGCCGGTGGCGTCCTTCAGTGCGAAGTCAGGCGCGGGCTGGCCCACGGTGGCCGCCGCCTGGGCAGCGCCCGTGGCGAGGAAAAGGCAGGCGAAGAGGGTCCGTCGAAGCATGGCATTTCTCCTGTCGAAAGAACGAACGGGGCCGGGGCCCCGGGGCGGCCCAGTGTCACCGAGCCTCCAGCGCGTCGCCACCCAAAACCCCCGTGCCGGCAGGGCGATGGGGCGCCTGCTGGACCAGGCGCTTACAGGCCGGCGATGGCCGCGCGCACTTCCTGCACGCCCAGGATTTCCGACAGCACCACGGGTGACCGGCCCGGCGCCTGCAGCACGTACACCGGCACGCCGCTGCGCCCCAGTTGCGCCAGCGCGGCGGTGATGGCGGGATCGCGGCGCGTCCAGTCGGCGCGCAGCAGGGCCACGTTCTTGGCGGCGAAGTCCTTCAGCACGTCCTCGTGCGCCAGGGTGGTTTTCTTGTTGTACTGGCAGGTCACGCACCAGGCGGCGGTGTAGTCCACGAACACGGGCTGGCCCTTGGCCACCAGTTCCTCGGGCAGGCCGGG
This sequence comes from Acidovorax sp. KNOB132, assembly GCF_057541515.1. Classification (NCBI taxonomy): domain Bacteria; kingdom Pseudomonadati; phylum Pseudomonadota; class Betaproteobacteria; order Burkholderiales; family Comamonadaceae; genus Acidovorax; species Acidovorax sp. KNOB132. The sequence continues at coordinate 393 of NZ_BAAJYT010000225.1, read as the reverse complement.
CTGCCAGGGGCGCCAGCCGCTGGCAGAGGGCACCGCTGCGGCCGAAGCCGGCACGATTTCAAGCACTTTTGGTGCCCATGCCGTAGTCAAATATGCCAGGAGTGCTATCGAAATAGGAGCAATTGCCCAGCGGGTGCGCCCGGCGAGCGTGAGCGCCCAGACCGCCATGCTGAGCGTGACCAGCAGCGCCAGCAGGGCCGCCGCGCCGTCGATGCCGCTTTGCTGGCCCAGCACCCACACCAGCCACACCACGGTGGCGAACATCGGGAACGCCATGAACCGGCGCAGCGTGTCCATCCAGGCGCCAGGGCGTGGCAGGGCGCGCGCCACCGCGGGCACCCAGCTGGCGGCCAGGTACGGCAGCGCCAGCCCCAGGCCCACGCGCCGAACACA
>NZ_BAAJYT010000224.1:0-5824 GCF_057541515.1 Acidovorax sp. KNOB132 | reverse complement strand
CGGGGGCCGGCGCGTGGACCGGAGGGCGCGCCACCGGGGCCGGCACGTGCGGCACGGAGGGGCCGGCCACGCCGTGGGGCGCAAGGCCCTTGCTGGGCATGCCGACGGCCACGTGGTCATTGATGCGCCAGTACACGGCGGTCACCAGAATGTCGAAGCGGGTCTTGGCGGTCTGGGCGATGAGCGCCTCGATCTCGCTCAGGCGGACGGTCTCGCCGCCGTATTCGCGGGCCAGGTCCATCATCACCAGGAACTGGCGGCCGCGCTGGTCCAGGGACAGCACCTTGAATTTGTAGCCCGCGGACAGCACGCCCGCGCGGACCATGGCATCGCGCACCACGGTGTAGAGCAGTTCGCGCCGCTCCATGCGCTCGTTCTTGCGGTTGGCCGCGTGTTCGGCCGCAGGCTCGGCCATCGGTTTGCCGGGGCCGCGTCCGGGCACCAGGGGCACCGTGGCGTCTGCATTCAGCAGACCGGAGGGCTCCACCGCCGGGCGCTGCCGGGGCGCTGGGGGTTTGCGGTTGAACCAACTGAAAAGTGACATGCCGTGCCTTTTTCGGATAGCGCCAAAAGTTCGAAAACGAGTGTAACGCGCGCTCCGGGAGCCAATGGCTTTCCCGCGTCCGCAGGCCCCGGCACGGGCCCGATGGGGGCTCAGGTGTCAGGTCGCAGCAACACGCCGGCGGCGGTTGCCGAGGCGCTTGGACAGCACCGAACCCATGGCCATGGCCAGGCTGAGGGCCACGGCCGGCTGGCGGTTGGAGAGCTCGGAAAACCGCAGCGCCGTCAGGTTCCAGAGCTTGGACGGAGCGCCTGCCTGCACGGTGGCGGTGCGGGGCTTGTGCGAGAAGAAGGCGCTCTCGCCCACGACGGAGCCGGGGCCGACGATCGCCAGGCGCAGGCGGTCTTTTTCGTCTTCGTAGTGCACGCTGAGGCTGCCGCTTTCCACGAAGTACAGTGTGCGGTCGCTGGCGCCTTGCGTGAACAGGGTGTGGCCGGTGGTGAGCGACATGGGCAGCAGGTAGCCCGACAGCAGGTCCCATTGCTCCGTGGTCAGCGGGTTCATCATGCTGTCTTCCGCTGGCGCCTGGGCAATGGCCTGCACGAGACCCGTGAGGTCCATTTTGGGGGTGTGGGATGACAGCACAGCATTCATAGTGGCGCGGAAGTTAAGCCCGATGCGTTCGGTGCACAAGCACTCTTTACCACTCCTTACAAAACGCCACCGTCCCGCGGGTGCGTCATTTTCCGATGCAGAAGCTGGAGAAGATCACGCCCAGCAGATCGTCGGAGGTGAATTCCCCCGTGATGGCACTGAGGGCCTGCTGCGCCAGCCGCAGTTCCTCGGCCAGCAGATCGAGCGCCGGGCCCGGCGAATGCAGCTGCGCCGCGGCCTCCATCAGGTGGCCGTCCACTGCCTGGAGCGCCTGCACATGCCGCGCGCGCGCGATGTAGATGCCCTCGGGGGCCGACTGCCATCCGGCCACGTCCAGCAGCAGGCGGCGCAGTGCGTCCAGCCCGTCGCCCGTGCGGGCCGAGAGGTGGGCCGCCGGCCGGTCCGCCATGGCGGCAGCCCTGTGGCCCGGTACCTGATCGGTTTTGTTCCACACGTCGATCACCGGCACATGGCCGGGCAGCGTCCGGGCGATGGTGCCGGCGATGTCGGCGTCGGCCGCCCGGTAGTCGGCCGCATCGGCGCGCGTGAGGTCGTGCAGGAAGAGCACGGCGTCGGCCGCGGCGATTTCGTCCCAGGCGCGCGCGATGCCGATCTTCTCCACCTCGTCGTCGCTCTCGCGCAGGCCCGCCGTGTCGATCACGTGCAGCGGCACGCCCTCGATCTGTATGGTCTGCTGCACCTTGTCGCGCGTGGTGCCGGCAATGGGCGTGACGATGGCCAGCTCGGCGCCGGCCAGGGCATTCAGCAGCGAACTCTTGCCGGCGTTGGGCTGCCCGGCGATCACCACCTTGATGCCCTCGCGCAGCAGCGCGCCCTGGCGCGTGCGCTGCATGACGGCGGCCAGCGTCTGCTGCAGATTCGACAGCTGCCCGCTGGCGTCTGCCTTGCGCAGGAAGTCGATTTCTTCTTCGGGAAAGTCGAGCGTGGCCTCCACCAGCATGCGCAGGTGGATGAGCGCATCGCGCAGGCGGTGGATCTCGTGCGAGAACGCGCCCGCCAGGGAGCGGCTGGCGCTTCGCGCCGCGGCTTCGGTGCTCGCATCGATCAGGTCGGCAATGGCTTCGGCCTGCGCCAGATCGATCTTGTCGTTGAGGAAGGCCCGTTCGGTGAACTCGCCCGGCTGCGCCAGGCGCAGGCCGGGCAGGCGGGCCCGGCCGCTGGCCGCATCGGCCTGGGCGGCGGCTTCCAGGCAGCGCGCCAGCAGCAACTGCAACACTACGGGGCCGCCGTGCGCCTGCAGCTCCAGCACGTCCTCGCCCGTGTAGCTGTGGGGCGCGGGAAAATATAGCGCCAGCCCCTGGTCGATGGACTGGCCGGCCGCATCGCGAAAGGGCAGGTACGTGGCTTCGCGCGGGCGCAGGACGCGCCCGCACAGCGCCTCGGTGAGCGGTCCCAGGCCCCGGCCCGAGACCCGCACGATGCCCACGGCGCCGCGCCCCGGTGCGGTGGCGATGGCGGCGATGGGGTCGGAGTGGCGGGGCAGCATGCGATGGGGAAGGGGGTGGGGACGGGGCATGATAGCTGCGCTGTTCGCATGCCGCGGCCGCCTGCACGGGGCGCGGAACCGCGCCCGCAAAAAGACAAAGCCCGCCAGGGCGGGCTTTGCGTTCGGTCCGATCGGAGGGCTTACTTGATCGTGGTCCAGTTGGGCATCGGGCGGTCGTCCGCGCGGTGCAGCGTCTCCACGCCCTTGCGCATGGCCCAGGGGCGGATCTGGTGGTGCAGGGGCAGGTAGTAGTACTCGTCCTTGACCAGCTTGAGGGCATCGGCGATCAGCGCGTCACGCTTGGGCGCATCCATCTCCACCTTGATCTGGCTGATCATTTCGTCGAGCTTGGCATCGCTGAAGCGGCCGCCGTTGTAGGTGCCCGCAGCCGTCTTGCCGGCCTTGGTGGCCATCAACGAATCCAGCGAATAGAGCGAATCGAACGTCGCCACGCCCCAGCCGAACAGATAGGCGCTCACGTCGTTGTTCATCACGCGGCTGACGAACTGGGCCATGGGGGCGGCCTGCAGCGTGGTCTTCACGCCGATGCGCGTCCACATGGCAGTGACGGCCTGGCAGATCGCTTCGTCGTTCACATAGCGGTCATTGGGGCAGTCGAGCTTGAGCGAAAAGCCCTGGGGGTAGCCCGCGTCGGCCAGCAGCTTCTTGGCGGCTTCGACGTCGTACTTGGCGGCACGCTCGTCCAGGCTCTTGCTCCAGCCGTGGACCATCGGCGCGACCATGGTGCCGGCAGGCACCGACAGGTTGCGCATGGTGCGGCTGTGGATGCCGGCCGAATCGATGGCCTGGTAGAGCGCCTGGCGCACGCGCTTGTCCTTGAGCGGGTTCTTGCCCGGCGTGCCGGCACCCGGCAGTTCGTCGCGGAACTGGTCCAGGCCCAGGTAGATGGTGCGGTTCTCGGCGCCTTCGATCAGCGTGATGTCGGGGCTGGACTTCATGCGCGCCAGATCCTGCGTGGGCGGATCGACGACGAAATCGACCTGGCCGGAAATCAGCGCGGCCGAGCGCGTGGCCGCCGACTTGATGGGGGTGAACACGACTTCGTCGATGTTGCCCTTGGGCTTGTCCCACCAGTCCGGGTTCTTCTTGAGCGTGACCTTCACGTCGGGCTGCCAGCCCACCATGATGAAGGGGCCGGTGCCGTTGGCGTTGCGCGAGGCGAAGTTCTCTTCCTTGCCGGCATAGTCCTGCGCCTTGGTCGAGTTGTTCTTCTCGGCCCAGGCCTTGTTCATGATGCGGGCCTCGGTCAGCTCGCGCAGCAGCACGGGGTTGGGGCCTTTCAAGATCAGGTCCACGGTGAAGTCGTCGACCTTCTTCACTTCCTTGATGCTCTGCACGGCGGACTGCATGTTCGAGGGGGGCGTCATGGCGCGGGTGAGCGAGAACACCACGTCGTCGGCCGTGAACGGCGCACCGTCGTGGAATTTCACGCCCTTGCGCAGTTCGAAGCGCACCTGCGTGGGGGAGATCTGGGTCCACTTCGTGCCGAGCGCGGGCTGGATCTGGTACTTCTCGTCATAGCGCACCAGGCTTTCGTACACCTGCTGCAGGAAGGCATGCGTCGTCTGGTGGTTCTGGGCGTGGGGGTCCACGGTCAGGATGTCGTTGGCGCCGGCCCACCGCATCGTTGCGGCATGGGCCGATCCTGCTGCCAGCAGGACCGCGATGCCCAGTGCGCTCCATTTGAAAGTCGTACGCTGCTGTTTCATTGGCCAGGTCTCCTCGTCGGTTAACGAAAGTGGATGAAAGATGCCGCAGGGGGCAAGCAAGCATCGTACCCAATGAAAAACGGCCGCTGGATAGCGGCCGTGGAATGTGTCGCAAACGCAGCGCGTCCGCGCTGCATTGCGGGTCAGCGGAACTTCGGCAGGTTGAACTGCGGCGGCACGCCCATGCGCGTGTTGATGATCCACTGCTGCGCGATCGACAGGATGTTGTTCGTCAGCCAGTACAGCACCAGGCCCGCCGGGAAGAAGAAGAACATCACGCTGAAGATCAGCGGCATGAACCACATCATCTTGGCCTGCAGTGGATCGGGCGGTGCGGGGTTCAGCGCGGTCTGCAGCAGCGAGCTGGCGGTCATCAGCAGCGGCAGGATGAAGAACGGGTCGGGCGAGGACAGGTCCTTGATCCAGCCGATCCACGGCGCGTTGCGCATTTCCACGCTGGACAGCAGCACCCAGTAGAGCGCGATGAACACGGGGATCTGGATCATGATGGGGAAGCAGCCGCCCATCGGGTTGACCTTCTCCTCGCGGTAGATGCGCATCATCTCTTGCTGCATCTGCTGCGGCTTGTCCTTCAGGCGCTCGCGCATCTCCATGATCTTGGGGTTGATGGCCTTCATCTTGGCCATGCTGGCGTACGCCTTCGCGTTGAGCCAGTAGAACGCGATCTTCAGCAGGAACACCAGCGCCACGATGGACCAGCCCCAGTTGTTCAGCACCTTGTGCAGCTGGTCGAGCAGCCAGTACAGGGGCTTGGCCAGGATGGTGAGCCAGCCATAGTCCTTCACCAGTTCCAGGCCGGGGGTGAGCGATTCCAGCATCGTCTCGACCTGCGGGCCGGCGAACAGGCGCGCGTCCACCGTCTTGGACTGCCCCGGTGCGATCTCGCCGACCGGGGTGATCATGCCGACCGAGTACAGGTTGGTGTCCACCTTGCGCACGAACAGGTCGCGCTGCACGTCGTTGCCCAGCAGCCAGGCGCTGGCGAAGTAATGCTGCACCATGGCCACGTAGCCGTTGGTGGAGGACTTGTCGATCTCGGCCTTGCCGTTCTCGATGTCCTTGAACTCGACCTTGTGGTACTTCTTGGCTTCGGTGTAGACCGCGGGGCCGGTGAAGGTCGAATAGAACGACGACTCGCCCGGCGGCTTGTTGCCGTCGCGCACCAGCTGCAGGTACAGCTGGGGCGACACGGGCGCGGTGCCGGTGTTCACGATCTCGTGCTTCACGGCCACGTCGTAGGCGCCGCGCTTCACGGTCCAGGTCTTGGCCAGTTTCACGCCGCCCAGGTCGGCGGATTCGAAGCGCACGCTGATCTCGTTCTGGCCGTCCTGCAGCTCGCGGTTGCCGGCCACCACCGACATCGCCGTCTTGTGCGTGGGGTAGCGCCGCCGATCAGGCCGGTCTGCGCCA